>JBAUBA010000092.1:0-1826 GCA_049676265.1 Atribacterota bacterium | reverse complement strand
GTTATAAGATAAAAGATAAAACTGCAGGACAGGCGTCTCGCCTGTCTATGTAAAAGTAGGAGCTTGATTTATCAAGCCCGTCTGTTTTTTCTGTCATTCCTGCGAAAGCAGGAATCCAGAGTATTTCAACCCACATATACGAAATTAAATTAACTGGTTAACCGGCAAACCGGCTAACCAGTCTTTATCCTAATTGGTCAATTGGTAAATTGGAGAATTAAAGAAAATGTACAGTCTTATTTTAGTATTCACTCTTATCGTAATAAGCGGATTAATTGCTTTTGTCGGTGATTGGGTAGGCCTTAAAATAGGCAAAAAAAGAGTAACCGTCTTTGGCTTGCGTCCTCATTTTACAGCTATATTTATTACAATAATTAGCGGTGTTTTGATTGCCATCATTACAGTAACTATACTCGCCATCTCCTCCAATGATGTTAGGACCGCCCTATTCGGAATGGAAGAATTGAAGGAAAAGCTTACCTATTTATCCCGGGAAGTAGAATTAAGCAATGTACAATTATCCACTAGCAAAGAAAATCTAAAGGAAAAAACTACTCAATTACAGGAAATGGAAGAGAACTATCAAAAATTATCCGAAGATATAAAAAGCAAAACAAGCCAATTGGAAGAATTATTAAAAATAAGAGAGGGGTTAATAGAAGAAAAAGAAAAGCTGGATAAGGAAGTAGAAGAATTAAATGCCACTATAAAAGCACTTTATTCCGGAATTGCCTGGGTTAGAGAAGGAGAGGTTATTTTTGGGTCGGACGAACAGATTGCACTGACTATTATTCAAGGACAAAGACCGATTGAAGAAATAAAGAAAGAGTTATTTAGATTCCTAAATGAAGCTTCCGATAAAGCATTAGCTATGGGTGCCAAAAAGTATGATCGTACCAATCAGATATTTATCATTTCCCAAGAAGAATTTGAAGATATAACACAAAAAATATACGATAGCGATAAAGAGATGATAGTAAGACTTCTATCTTCTATAAACGTGGTTAAAGGAGAACCTATAGTAGTACATTTTAACATTTTAGAGAACAAATTACTCTTTAAAATAGACGAAGAAATTATTTCCGAGGAAATTGAAAGTTCAAAGGTATCTAGTGAAGTGGAAAAGGAACTTTTAACTATTTTAAGAAAAGTGAATATTTTAGCGCTGGAAAAGGGAATTATTCCTGATCCCAAATCCAGTTTTGTAGGATCCCTATCAGCAGTTAACCTATATAATTCAGTTAAGACCATTGTAGAATCGGGCACAACAATGAAAGTCTCGATAATTTCGGTTTACGATACCTGGAGTACAGGCCCCCTGAGAGTGAGGGTGGAAGCCAAGCCCGTTTCTTCTTTGAATCCCTAACTTCTAAAATAGTCGTTTGCAATAGTATAGCGTGGAGCGTACAGCGTTTAGCATATAGGATATTAGTTGCCAAGTTACCAGGTTTGCCGGTTAAAAATACAGTGATTGGTGATAAGTAATAAGTAATAAGAAAAGAGTTTCCTGGTTAGTTGGTTATCTGGTTAGAAAGTTAAAATCAATTGACCAATTTGCCAATTGACCAATTTGCCAATTGACCGATTGACCAATTGAAGATAGGAAGTTAGCTAAACAGTTAGGATTAGTTGACCTGTTTACCGGTTATCCGGTTGGCTGGTTAAAAATAAAGAGGTGAACAAAAAAATTTCCTCCCCCTCAAGGGGGAGGATTAAGGTGGGGGTGAGGTAGGGGCTTGATTTATCAAGCCCGTCTGTTCCTTCTGTCATTCCTGCGAAAGCAGGAATCCAGAGCATTTCTACCCACATATATGAATACAATTAAC
>JBAUBA010000091.1:0-4431 GCA_049676265.1 Atribacterota bacterium | reverse complement strand
GGCAACAATTAAATCATAATCTTCCGTGACCAGTTTGTTTACCACTACCGGGATAGACTGAGAGAACTCTCCTTGAGTTTTTTCCGCTACAAAAGAAGCGGGAATCTCACCCACGGTTACCAGTTTTTGAGGGTTACTATATTCATGGTTGTAATAATTATCAAAATTAATCTGAGAGGGGAGACCCAACTTACTCCGGATCTCTTCTTTAGTCATCGCCCGGTGGGTACCACCGGCATTTAAGGAATCAATTTTGATCATTCCTTTATTTTTTAGCTCTTGATATATAAGAGGAATTAATTTATCGGTAAAGTCTGTTCTGGTATAATCAGGATGAATAAAAAGAACTTTTTTTACAGAAGAAAAATCTTTCAGACTTTCCTTTACAATTTCTTTTAATTGTTCTTCAGTTAATTCTCCTTTGAGATTCTCAATAAATAACATAATCTAACCTCATTCAAAGTTCAAAACTTTTTTCTCTTACACATCGTGACTACTTTATATTTTAATGTAGGGAGCGGATTCATCCGCCCCGAGTTATCTTGATAATACTATTAGCGGGTTCGATGAATCGAACCCCTACAAATTACTCATTGCTTTTTACTCATTACTGTATCCTCTACGCTATACGCTAACATACGAGATACATATTTTGTTTTGCATTTTGCGCTTTTCAGTATATCCTAAACGCTATACGCTACCCGCTCTACGCTATTTTTTTGTCCACTCCTCTTCCGGACGTCCGGGGAGCATCCATTCAGTATGAAACTCTCTCATTTTTCCCTCTGGTGTAGTCATTACTTCCGGATCATCTGATCCTTTGAGTTTGAAGTAACCATGGGCTCCAAAATAATCTCGTTGTAATGCTGATACCTGAGCAGAGACCATAACCGGGCTGGCCAGTTGAAGAATATAATCAAAAGCATTATCCATAGCCGGAGCAGGCACCCCTACCCAATGAGCAATCTCCATAAAGTTGGCTAATTTTTTAAGATCTTGTTTAACCACTTCAGCGAATCGAGGAGCAGTTAAAAGATTGGGTATTTCCGGATTTTTTTCATAGGCCTTGGTAACTTCATCTAAAAACTGAGCCCGAATTATACACCCACTTCGCCATCCCTTAACAATTTCTCCTAAGTTAAGGTCCCATTTATATTCCTTGGAAGCAGCCTGCAATAAAGCCATGCCTTGTGCATAAGAAGAAATTTTAGCCAGATACAGGGCATCATGTGCAATTTCAATAAATTGCTCTTTTTCTCCCACATATTTTTCCTTGAAAGTTGATAATCTTTTAGACACTTCCAATCTCAAATCTTTATCTTGAGACATTTCTCGCGAGAAAACCGCAGCAGTAATAGTGGGGATGGGGACTAATAGTTCTAAAGCACTTTGTACTGTCCAGGTACCGGTCCCCTTCATTCTGGTAATGTCGGCAGTTAAATCAACTAAGTATTCTCCGCTCTTTTTATCCTTCTCTTTCATGCTTTCCCCGGTAATTTCTATTAAATATGACCGCAAGACATCTTCATCGCTATTCCATCCAGCAATAATACGGGCAATTTCTTCAGAACTCATGTTTAAAGCATTCTTAAATACCCAAACACATTCTCCGATTAACTGCATATCTCCATATTCGATACCATTATGAACCATCTTTACAAAATGGCCAGCTCCGTCCGGGCCGATATAGGATACACAGGGAACACCATCGTAGGATTTAGCCGCAATCTTCTTGAATATATCTTCTACTAAAACATAGGCTTCTTTCTGTCCGCCAGGCATTATAGCCGGCCCTTTTAAGGCTCCTTCTTCTCCCCCTGAAATGCCTGTTCCGATAAATAATAATCCTAAATCATTTAACTCTTTATTACGTTTTACCGTATCTTTGAAATAAGAATTCCCGGCATCAATGATTAAATCTCCCTTATCTAATAAAGGAATAAGCTTTGCAATAAAATCATCAACCGGCTTACCCTGCTTTACCAGTAAAATTATTTTCCGGGGAGTCTCTAAAGAATTTACAAATTCTTCTAAAGAATAAGTAGGTAATATATTTTTTTCTTTGGCTCCACCTTTAGCAAAATCTTCTGTTTTAGCGCTAGTTCTATTATAAACAGCTATCGAATAGCCTTTATCCTCCATGTTTAAAATTAAATTCTGCCCCATCACTCCCAAGCCAATTAATCCAATATTTTCTTTTTTCATTTCTTTCCTCTCCTGTATTGTTATAATATAAAACTATAATCCAAAATTAAAGAATTTTCTTTAAAATGTATTATTCTTATGCAGGGGTCGGATTTATCCGACCCGTGTTATTCGGTAATTTTAGTATCGGGCTCGATGAATCGAGCCCCTACAAATTACTTATTACTTATTACTCATTACTGTTTTTAGACTCCCGAGAAAGCACTAAATCCTCCATCTACAGGAACAATAATTCCGGTTACAAATTTCGCTGCATCAGAGGCCAGCCAGATACACGCTCCGATTAAATCTTCCGGGTCACCAAATTTATCCATTGGAGTATGGGCAATTATGGTTTTACCCCGGGGAGTTAAATTACCCTCTTTATCAGTAAGTAAAAAACGATTCTGATTGGTTAGAAAAAACCCGGGGGCAAGAGCATTAACCCTCAATTTTTTATTATATTCTTGTGCAAAATGAACCGCTAACCACTGAGTGAAATTACTTACTGCTGCCTTGGCAGCGGAATATCCGGGTACTTTGGTAAGTGGGCAAAAAGCACTCATAGAAGAAATATTAATAATTGAACCTCCTTCTTTATTCTCCACCATAATTTTTCCAAAAACCTGCGAGGGGAGTAAAGCCCCTCCAAAAAGATTAAGCCCCACCACTTTCTCCAAAGCAGGAAGAGGAAGGTCAAAAAATTTCAGTTCTTCTGAAGTAGTTGCCTCTTTCATATTCCCCCCAGCTGCATTAAGCAATATATCCACTTTACCAAAATCTTTGATTACTTTATCTTTACAAATTTTTATTTTTTCGATATCCATTGCATTTATGTAATATCCTTTGGCCTGTATCCCTTCAGCTTGTAATTCTTGGGCTACTTTATCAGCATTTACTAGATCGCATAAGGCTATCTTGGCTCCTGCTTTACCCAACCCTCGGGCAATAGCAGAGCCTAAAATTCCAGCACCTCCGGTAATTACCGCTACTTTGCCTTCTAAACTAAACATCTCTAAAATTTCTTTCATTGATACCCTCCTTCTTTCTATTCTCAAATTCGATAGTTTTGTAAATAACAAAGCTTATACTTTTAACAGTTCTAAATGTCTCCTGATATGATTAGAAAGTTCCCGGTAATGGTCTTCTTCATACTCAAATAATATTTTGTAGATTCTATCTTTAAATATATATTTTCCTTCATCATCTTTTGCTCTTAGAATAGAGCCGTAAGTTATATGGATAAGCTGACGAGAATCTGGCTTAATAAAAAGGTCAACTAATTGCCCATCAGAAAGTTTATCTATATTTGGAACACGAGAAAGATCAGTTGTTAAATTATAAGATGCTTTATCTTTGGCAAAATTCTCCAAAGCAAATCGATGAATCTCTCGATAAAGAGCCGGGTCTTTCATGGCAACCACTTTTGCTTCCTCTAACCAGCTGGTCCCGGCAGTTTTTATATGGCAAAGACCGTCTGTCTCCTGAGAAAAAATAGGATAAACAGAAAACTTATCACTCCCGGTGTGAAGAGAAAGTTTGTATTCTCCGATATTTTTGGCGATAGCTGCGTGTGAAGAAAATTCCTTGGCAAACTGCTTTATGTTTCCTATATATTCTATTCCCTTTTGCCAATCACCTAAGAAATGAAGGGCAATATTTTGAAAATCCACTCCTCTTCTTTTTAATTCCAAAACAATAAAGAGATGAGCTAAGGGAGAAGTGACAGTGGGGGTTTCATCTACAGAAATTTCTAAATCAAATCTTTCCTTTTTATAATCCTTTAAAAATTCGTAACATTTCACTACATGGTTTAAAGCTTCGGAATAAGTAAGTATAATTTTCCTCAATGATTCCTCATCAAATATTAATTCTTGCTCACTGATTCTATACTTCTTATTTAAATATATATTTTCTATTTCTTTATTCTTAGGAATTTTATTATAAAGTTGGTTCAGTTCTTGTTCGTTTAATTCCTCTATATCCTTACTAATAAAATCGGAAGGGTCTAAAGTAAACATGGTGAAGCCACAATCTGCTGCTTCTTTTAATTCTTTAATTTTTTTTACATGGTCGGCATCTGCCCCAAATAGCCCTTCATATCCTTCTTCAAAACACCCCCAGATTGTATCATCTAAAACTTTCTGCCAATTTCTCTCGGTTCGAGCCATTTCTCTAACCGACTGCTGAGCTAAAATCGGAAAAATATCTTTACCTTGAAAAGCCTGAAGATGAGCCGGTGTAGCT
>JBAUBA010000090.1:0-1662 GCA_049676265.1 Atribacterota bacterium | reverse complement strand
GTGCTTCTACATTTTAACATTTTTTATCTGTCCGCGTGTTTGCACTACGGACAGAGCAGATAAAAAAAACTAAAACTATCCCAAGAGTTTATATGTGAGACATCGAGGGCGTTTATAGAAGACTCAGGTAACGCAAAAAATGCAGGCAAACAGTTAAGCACGAGAATTTTTTGCGGCACTGTCTTCTACAAACGCCAGGAGAAGAAAATACCAGGAGAAAAAAGATGATCTTTCCCTGGCGATAGGTGAAAAAATAAAAAGTAAGAAAAGAAAATACATCTTATTATTAATTTTATCACTTATCGTGTTTGTAAGTTAGTGTAAACTTTAGTGGGGCATCACCCTTTGATATTTTCTTAAACTCGTGGTATATTTGATAAGCAGGGAAGAGTTTATTAGTGCGTTTCTCTTCTTTGCCTTTTTTCGGGAAATATTATATTTATAGCGTTCCTCTTTTTATAACCAACATATCCGTTGATAAATTTATAGCTATAGCTCTTTTGTTATTTTTTCATACAGTCTTTACAAATATTTTTACACACTCCCACCTTTTTTTATGACTGTATTGCACCAAATGATTGGAAATCTAATAGTATAATAAAGAATTTATTGATGCCGTAAAAGAGGGTGATTATTTAAACTTCCTGTTTTAAAGCTTCAACTACGAAATTCCTCTTAGGTAAACATAACTCTTTAAATAACTATGAATATTACATCCCTAAAGATAATATTAAAAAAATATGATTTAGAATTAAATGATAGGTTTTTATAAAAGTATAAAGGAGAATAGTTTCATGTTAAAAAAACTAATTTATATTACTAATAATGATATGGAAAGGTTAAGAAAATTAATTATCACAGCGAAAGAGGCCGACAGTGAAGATAAAAAGTATTTAAGAGAATTAGAAGATGAATTAAATAAGGGAGAAATGGTTAATTCTCAAGATATTCCCCATAATGTTATTACAATGAATTCCAAGGTTCGCCTAAGGGACATAAATACACAGAAAGAAATGATTTATTGGCTGGTTTTTCCTGATGACTCTAACGCTGACCAAGGCAAAATATCTATTTTAGCACCAATTGGCACTGCATTACTTGGTTATAAAGTTGGAGATATTATTGAATGGAAGGTGCCAGCAGGATTAACGAAGTTGAAGGTTGAAGAGATTTTATATCAACCGGAGGCTGCCGGCGATTATCAATTGTAAATTATTTAAATTAAAGAGATTTAAAGGATGGAGTAGTGGGATCAGGTCTTGAAGTATCACATTTCATCTTCTTGATTAATTTTCTTGATTGCCCTACCCACCGCAAAATAATACACACCAATATATCCTGCTATATCTTTTAGTTAGGATATTACTTTACCGGAGAAAAGCTTCATACATCGCTTGACTTTTTGACTTCTTCTCCATATATTTAAAGATCTCATTCAGAGGTAGTCTATCTATAGTGCTAATATGATGTATTTTTTGTAATAATTCAAGATCTAACCCCTATTATTTTCTCTTCCCTCCCTATTGCTGTTTACTGTGCTTCTACATTTTAACATTTTTTATCTGTCCGCGTGTTTGCACTACGGACAGAGCAGATAAAAAAAACTAAAACTATCCCAAGAGTTTATATGTGAGACATCGAGGGCGTTTATAGAAGACTCAG
>JBAUBA010000089.1:0-5315 GCA_049676265.1 Atribacterota bacterium | reverse complement strand
CAATTACTTTTACTGTGGTGGGTAAAATTCTTAGCGGATTAACAAATTCTTCTTCGGCATATTTAATTCCTTTAGGACAGGCATTCCCTATAATAGAGGTAATCTTTCCATTTTTGCTCTGGACGGTCATCCTGCAGCCTATGGGGCAGCTTACACATATTATCTTATTGTCTTCCATTATTTATATCCCCTACTCCTTTTTAATAGAGATAATTATATTTTTCAATTTATCATCCAGTAAAACTTCCGGTAAATAGACACTCACCATCTCTCCCGGGGTCACAATCCTCTTCTTGTAAGAACCAAATAATTTGCCTTTGTCATCTAATAAATTAATCTTGACCTTCTCTGCTGGCTTTTTTACCCTCATAAATATTTTTATTTTCTTCCTCCCCGGAACAATAAAATCTATGTGTTGAGGGACTACATAAGCAATATTTTCACCGGGTACTATCTTTATAGGTTGGGAACGAAACTTTCTATTCCTTTTGAGGTATTCACCTATAGCTCGGCCTACTATCTCTCCCTCTTCGCTAACAAAATCGGCCAAGTCATGGACATGCAGGACATTTCCACAAGCAAAAATTCCCTCAATCTCTGTCTCCCGGTTTTCATTTACTATGGGTCCTCTGGTTACCGGGTCTAATTTTATCCCTGCTTCTCCGGTTAGTTCATTTTCCGGAATTAAGCCGACGGACAATAGGATGGTATCACAGCTTATCTCTTCCTCTGTCCCGGGAATCGCCTGCAAATTTTTATCCACCCGAGCGACGGTCACTCTTTTAACTCGCCTTTCCCCCTCAATCCGGGTAATAGTATGATTAAATTTTAAGGGGATATTAAAATCATCCAGACATTGAACCTTGTTTCTGATTAGTCCGGTAGAAAAAGGCATAATTTCCAGGACCGCTTTAACTCTTGCTCCTTCTAAAGTCATCCTGCGGGCCATAATCATCCCGATATCCCCCGAACCCAGAACAACTACCTCACGACCCGGTATATATCCTTCAATATTAATATATCTCTGGGCAGTACCGGCAGTAAATATCCCGGCGGGTCTGTTCCCGGGGATAGCAATCGCTTCTCGGGTTCTTTCCCGGCACCCCATAGCCAGAACAACTGCTTTAGCCTGAATATGTAACAAACCATCGACTCTGTTTATGGCTATAATCCGTTTATCGGGGGTTACCTTTATCACCATCGTCTCAGTCTTTACATCAATCTGGTTATCATTAAGTTTGGCAATAAACCTCTCTGCATATTCCGGTCCGGTCAGTTCTTCCTTAAAATACTGTAAGCCAAATCCGTTATGGATACACTGGGGAAGGATTCCTCCCAGATATTTATCCCTCTCTAATAGTAAAATATCTTTCACTGTGTTTCTTCTGGCTTCCAGGGCAACAGCCAGACCGGCCGGACCCCCTCCGATAATTACTAAATCATACTTTAGCTTCATCTTTAAACTTAACTCCTGTTTCTTTGATCATATCTTTGGTCTTGGTCGTTAAAATTTCTGAACCAATTCCTTTTTTAGTTATTTTTAAAGGAGAAATCTTTAATTCTTCCGATAGAATTTTTAATACCTTGGGACTGCAAAAACCTCCCTGACATCGGCCCATCCCTGCCCTGGTCCTTCTCTTGGTAGCATCCAGGCTTCTGGCCGGCAGCGGTTGATGAATAGCCCTGAGCATCTCTCCCTTGCTTACTTTTTCACATCGGCAGATAATTTCTCCGTAATCAGCATCCTTTTCTACTATCTCCTGCCATTCGTCTGTCTTGTCTAAATAATCTGCAAATCTCGGCTGCTCGGGTAAGGTTTCGATAAAATCATCCTTACAATTTAATTCTAATTGTGGAGAAATTTCTTTAATTACTTCCTTTAAAATTTCACTTACTATCTCGGCAATAGCTGGGGCAGAACTTAAGCCCGGTGATTCAATGCCTGCCACATTAATAAATCCTCTAACCTTTTTTGAAGCCTCAATAAAAAAATCATCTCCCCCTTCAATATCGGCTCTTAAACCGGCAAAAGAATTTATCAGGTCTTGATGGGGAAGATAAGGAATTAATTTTCTTGCTCCGGCATGCACTTCCTTTATCCCGGCCCTGGTAGTAGACAGGTCATCCTTTTCTTTTACCCGACAAGAGTTAGGCCCGATTAAGAGATTGCCATGAACAGTGGGGGCTACTAAAATTCCTTTGGACAGTTTAGTGGGGATAGGGAAAAGGATATGGTTAACCAGATTCCCCCATTGTTTATCAAATAGCTGGTATTCGCCCTTTAAGGGACTTATCTTAAAACTATCTCCGGCAGTTTTGGCTATCTCGTCAGCATATAACCCGGCGGCATTTATTACTGTTCTGGTTTCAATCAGGCCTCTGCTGGTAACCACGCCGCAAATCTGTCTTTCTTTGATTCTAATATCTTTTGCTTCGGTCTCCAACAATACTTTAACCCCGTTTGTCACTGCACTATCAGCCAGGGCGATAGTAAACTTATAAGGGGAAATAATCCCGGCAGAAGGAGCATAAAGGGCATATTTGGCCTGGGGATTTAAGTTGGGTTCCAATTCAAATAATTTATTACCGGCAATTATTTCTAAATTTTTAATCCCGTTCTTCTCACCATTTTTCTTTAATTCCCTTAATTTTTTCATATCTTGCTCATTGAAGCCCACCACCAAAGACCCTATCCTCTTAAAACGCACTTTCAAGTCCTGGCATAATTTATCAAACCTGGGATTGCTTTTTATATTTAATCGTCCTTTCAGGGTTTTAAAATCAGCGTTATATCCGGCATGGATAATCCCGGAATTACCCTTGCTGGTCCCCATAGCTACATCATCTTCTTTTTCTATAAGAATTATTTCCAGACTATATCTGGATAGCTCTCGGGCAATGCTTGTCCCGATTACTCCTCCTCCTATAATTACTACATCTGCTTTCATTGACATTCTCCTTGGCTGCATAATAAATAAAAAAACCATTTCATCAACCGACATATCTGACTAAAATCAGATAAAAGGGGTTAGCCCCCTGGTTAATAAAATGGCTTTCTCTAAATCTCCACCACTTATTTATTCAATTTTTTATATAATATCATACAGAATTATAATTTACAAATTTACTCTTTCAGGGTATTATATAAAAAGCTGGCATAAATTAGTCGTTAGCGAATAAACCTAGCGTGGAGCGTACAGCGTTTAGCGTATAGGTGCGGGTAATAAACGTAAGGAAAATACAAAATTCGAATTACAAGTCAATTTTGTTATTTGGTTAGAGGGAGAATCATATGTTTTTTGTGGTGATGGGTTTAATTGGCGGTCTGGCTCTCTTCCTATATGGAATGCAGATTACCAGTGAAGGGCTAAAAAGTACCTTCGGCAATAAACTAAAACAGATCCTGAGTACCTTGTCCAGGAATAAATTAATTGCCTTATTAACCGGTATTATTATTACTTTTACTATTCAGAGCAGTACCGCAGCTTCTACCCTATTGGTAAGTCTGGTAAATACCGGAATTATGAGTTTAAGTCAGACTCTCGGTATCTTGCTGGGGACCAGCATGGGAACAACTCTTACTGCCCAGATAATCGCCTTTAAGGTATCTGATTATGCTCTCTTAATAATTATTCTTGGATTTGGCTTAAAGCTCTTGGGGAAAAAAAGAAAACAGAGATTTATAGGCAATATCTTGCTGGGCATAGGTTTTATCTTTTTGGGCATGAAGGTGATGTCCGAGTCAGTCTCTCCCCTTAAAGACCACGCCCTCTTTAAAGAAACATTGATTAATTTAGAACATGTGCCCTTATTGGCCCTGCTCGCCTCTGCCTTGCTTACCAGTATAATTCAGAGCAGTACCGCTACTATGGGTTTAACTATTTCTCTGGCTATGCAAGGTTTGATATCTTTAAATTTGGCTATTCCGATAATTTTGGGTTCGCATTTGGGTTCCTGTTCCACCGTCCTTTTTGCCGGTATTGGAGCTTCCAGGAGTGCAAAAAGAGTGACTTTGGCTAACTTATTATTTAAACTGGTAGGAGTTATTGTATTTTTCTTTCTCACTCCCTCTATAATTTTTCTGGTACAGAAGTCCTCGATAAATTTACCCCGACAAATTGCTAATGCTCATGCCTTAATCATTGTGGGTAATGCCTTAATTTTTATTCCTTTTACTGAAACATTTGCCAAATTTTTAGAAAAGGTTATTCCTCAAAAAGAAGAGGTGGAAATCTTGCAAAAACCCAAATTCTTAGACTCAGGTGTCCTTGAAACCCCGGAGATCGCCTTCTATTTGGCCAGCAAAGAGATATTGCGAATTTCTAATGCCGTAGAGGAGATGGTCCTAGGTGTTATGAAGGTGTTTATTAATAATGATGAAAAACTACTGGATGAAATAAGCGCACAAGATATGATCGTGGATAATCTCTCTCGAGAGATAACCAAATATTTAACCAAGATAAGTTTTGAAACCCTCTCCGAAGAACATTCTAAAGAAGTATTTAGATTATTGTACGTTGTCGATGACCTGGAACATATTGGAGATTTAATAGATAAAAATCTGATTCCTTTGGTGGAAAAAAAGATAGACCATAGTTTGGTATTTTCTGAAAAAGGGGTAGAAGAGATTAAGAATATGCATCAGGAGGTTTACAACAATCTTCGAAATGCCATCGGGGCCTTTGCTCTCCAGGACCGGAGGATGGCTCAAAAAGTAATCGACCAAAAAGAATACATTGATTCCTTAGAAATAAATCTACGCAAGACTCATATCAACCGATTAAATGTGGGAATAGAACTTTCCCAAAAGACCAGCGGGGTTCATTTGGATCTGATCAATATCCTTAAAAGAATAAATGATCACGCCTTCTCTATTGCCCGGGCAGTAGTGGGGAAATTATAGAGTAGTCGTTAGTGAATAAATCTAGCGTGGAGCGTATAGTATGTAGCGAAAAACGAAAAGCGCAAAACGCAAAACCATAGCTCAAAATTTAAAATTTAAATACAAAGAAATTACTAAATAACCCGGGGCGGATAAATTCCGCCTCCTACAAAAAAACAATGTATTTTTTAATTTAATTAAACAAGGGAAATTTTTTATATGAACAATATGATAAATAATCAACCAAAAACAGAAAGTCTTATTCTTGTCCCTATCTACAATGAACAAAAACATATTTTTAATGTTTTGAGAGAGGTAAGAAAATACTCACCGGAAGACCTGCTGGTAATCAATGATGGCTCCACCGATGAGAGTAAAGAAATTGTTGAGGAGATTGCTTCTTGTGCTAAACTCAAAGGGAAACTTACTATTA
>JBAUBA010000088.1:0-2569 GCA_049676265.1 Atribacterota bacterium | reverse complement strand
AAAAACCATCTCCGGTTTATAAATTTTTTGCACAGGTCAAAGGACTTGATTTAGAAAATTCTGCCTTTAAGAAAATAACCTTTTTGGATTCATTTTCGGGTAGCTTATCTGGAAATTTCATGATAGAAGGAACTCTTCTTGCGAATTCACCTATCAACTTAACCGGTCAATTAACTGCACAAGAAGTGAAATTATTGAAAAATAAATTGCAAGACCCTCTTACTGCCCAATTGGAAATGAAAATTATCAATTCTTCTTCCTTTGAGTTAAATAAACTTGTCTTATCTTATCTTCATAATCAATTTAATCTATCTGGAAAATTGAATTCAAAAAATCAGCTGGACTTTCAATTCAATAGTGATAATATTTCCTTGGAAGATTTCTCCTTTTTATTTAATCTTAATGAATTAAGAGGAATTTGTAATATTGCTGGAAAAATTCGGGGTACAGTTTCTCAACCTCAAATAGAAAGCAGGGCACAAATAAAGAGCGTTAATTGGGAAAATTTAGCTGTAGATAATTTTGAAGGAGAAATATCCTATCAATTTCCTTTATTACAATTTAGAAAGATTATGCTACACAATAATAGTATCAGTTTAACTGCCGATGGACAGGTTGACCTTCAAAAAGATAGCCAAAAACAAGTTGATCTAAAACTTCAACTAACCAGATTAAATATGAATTATTTGACCGAATTATTTGCTTTTGAAGAGTCTTTATCTGGATGGGCTCATGGTTTTGCTAACCTTCAAGGTAATTGGCCAGATATTTCTCTGGATAGTCAATTAGATTTAGAAGAAATTTCTATCAGAAATTATTATCTAGGTAAAGGAAATTTAATTTTTAGTTTAGCGCCGGATAAAATTTCCCCCGAAAACATTTTCCTTGTAGAGCAGAGCAATTTTCTAGACTGGATAAAAAATAATTACCAGCTTACCATTAAAGAATTAAGTTTCAAACAGGCAGAAATGCAAATGAATGCTCAAGGAAAGGCTGATTTAAAAAAAGATATTCCTTTTTCTCTAGATATAGATTTTAATCATAAAAATTTAAATCAATTGATAGCCAACCTTCTTCCCCTAAAAATAGAGGGAAAACTAAAAATAATGGGAAACT
Source organism: Atribacterota bacterium (assembly GCA_049676265.1). Lineage (GTDB taxonomy): Bacteria > Atribacterota > Phoenicimicrobiia > Phoenicimicrobiales > Phoenicimicrobiaceae > Sediminicultor. The sequence goes on along the minus strand of JBAUBA010000088.1, from coordinate 1,453 downwards.
TGACTTCTCAACAGTTTCTTTTAGATTCTCAATTCTCCACCCTTCAGGATGAGGCAGGTGTGCAACATGACTTAAAATTAACTTTAGAAAAGAAGGGAACTAAAATCACCATCAGCGAATTATCACTAAAGCAGAAAAAAGGACAGTTTTTAGCCAAAGGATGGCTGGATCTCACTCAAAACTTATTAGATATAGAATTTCAAGCAGCCGAATTCGATTTAAACAACCTGGTTCAACTTATCGGATTTAAAGAAGATATAAAAGGAAATCTTAATATTACCGGAGCTTACCAGGGCTCACTTAAGCGTCCCAGTATATCTATTTCTGCTCAAATAGAAGACGGCACCTTCCGTAATTTTAAATTTGAGGATCTTCAAAGTAAGATTAACTGGAAAGAGGGCAATCTGGAAATACAGGAATTAATCATCTCTTACCAAAAGGATTTTCAAATTAAAGCTCAAGGTAAGATACCCTTTCCTTTTATTGTCTCTGAAAAAAAAGGGGACCAAGATCAAGACTTTAATCAATTACCTTTGAACTTTAAAGTCAGTTTGGAAAATACCGATTTAAGTTTCATACAGATATTTTGGGATAGAAACTTTAGACAAGCTCAGGGGATCACTAATCTTATTTTAAATTTATCCGGCACTGTCGGTGAGCCTAGCTTTAATGGACATCTTACCCTTAATCAGGGAAGTTTTGAATTAACCTCTATCCCGATTAAGTTAGATAAAATAGAGACTAAAGTTGAAATTATTAATAATCTGGTAAAAATTCCCCAAATGACTTTTATACTGGATAATAATTTGATTTATGTTTCCGGAGATTTTAAATTAGCTAATTTTCAACCTGATGATCTTAGAATTAAAATATGGAATGAAGGAGGGACATTAATCTATGGAGATATTTTAACTGCCCAAACGAATTTCCTGGCTGAAATTAATGGATCTATCGATTCCCCTCAAATAAAAGGAGAATTTATTTTCTCTGAAGGAGAATTAAATTGGAAACCGGGTAATCAATTTATCCCTGAGAAAAATGATTCTTTAATGCGTTTAAAAGGCAGCGTGGATCTTTCCGTTAAAATTTTAAAAAATTTTCAGTTTAAAGCTCCTAATTTAGATTTAAAATTAGATGGAGAAATAAAAATTCAAGGGAATTTACCTCAGCCCATTTTCACCGGGCAATTAACAGTTGGAAAAGGATATTTTGTATTCCTTGAACAAAAATTCCAATTTACTGAAGGTAAATTATTACTGAATGAATTTACCGGTCCTGATGTACTTCTGGATATTAAAGCTAATACTAAAGTAAACCAAGTTACTGTCTTTTTAAAAATTTCCGGAAATCTTTCTGCTCCTCAAATATCACTCTCTTCCAAACCTGCTTTATCTGAGGCAGAAATTATTTCTTTATTAACTTTAAATAAAAATATTATCGGCCTATCAGAGGG
>JBAUBA010000087.1:0-1836 GCA_049676265.1 Atribacterota bacterium | reverse complement strand
TAACCAGCTTTTTAGTAACTACTATATTAAGAATAAAAAGAATGCGACTAGTTGCCCGTCAGAAAAAGAAAATGCTGAACTAACCAATGAAGAAAGAAAATAAAGGAAGAAATAAAATAAAGGTTTTAGGAGAAAAACTATCATCTAACACTCTAATTTTATCTGCAATTATGTTATTTTATTATTCATTCATTTAATATTTAATCCATTAATTATTTAATCTTTTTAGTTGGCGAGGTAAAATTAATTTGTTTACATTGTTTAAAAGAAAATTTCTTTTATTTTCTTTAATTGTTATAGTGTTTATCATCATTTTAGGATCAAGCTACCTTTTTATTTTAAATAGCCAATCATTCAGGGATTATCTAAAACCAATAATCGTTAAGCAATTAGAAAACAATCTGGCCAAAAGCGTGCGTATCGAAGAAATTAAGTCGGTTTCTTTCACTTCATTAGTATTTTCTAATCTAATTATTTTAGAAAATACTATAGCCGGAGAAAGTATTACTTTGTTAGAAGCAGAGAGTGTGATAGTAAATTTCCGGTTTACATTATCCTTTCCACAATTTAAAAACTGGCAATTAGCTATCATACAGCTTACCTTTCAAAAAGCTAACTTAAATCTTCAACGAGATATACAAGGAAATTTTGATATGGTAAAAAATCTAAATCTTCAGCCGGAAATGATTAAAAATAATCTTACTTTTAATAAAATTTATTTTAAGGATAGTTACCTCCTCTTTCAAGATGATTTTGTCTATCAGACCGAAAGATTGTCCACCGGGGTTAAAAACCTAAATGGTTTTCTTGACTTAAATAACTTACCAAAAGTTGAATTTGAATTTAATGGTTTAATAGAAGAAGATAGCTCACCAATTGCCATACAAGGATATTTATTTATTGACCAACCTCGCTATTCCCTAAGTTTTCAGCTTAAAAATGCTGATATGATGCATTTTCAACATTATATAGATGGTCTCGAACTGTTAAATCTGGAAAAGGGTCGATTTGATTTAAAACTAGTCTTAAACTCTGATCCAACTTTAGAGCCTGCTAAAATATCCTGGCAGGGCGAAGCATCATTTCAAGAAGCTAATTTAAGGCCCGAATCTCTTAATAGAATATTCCTTGAAAATACTCATGGTTTAATTCAATTCCAAGAATCAGAGATTCAAATCGATACCCTTCAAGGATTCTTTCATAACCAACCTTTCAATCTCGCGGGGACATTTTCTTTTCAAGAAATAGTCAATTTTAATCTTGATTTAAAAACCAATGACTTTCCTTTAGCTGTTTTACAGGAAGAGCTGGAAGGATATATTTCAGAAACCAGTCTTTTGTTAGAAGGGGATATCTCTCTGGATGTCAATTTAAAAGGCAATCTTAATGACTTCCAGGTAAAAGGCAAACTTAACTCTTTGCTGCTTAACATAGACGGCTGGCCATTACAAAACCCAAACCTTCTATTCTCTTTTAAGGAAGAACAACTTACGATAGAATCCCTGGAGACCCAATGGGAAGATACTAAAATAAAAATAAAGGGAATCATTGATTGGGAAAAAACAGTTCCGGTTTACAAATTTTTTGCACAGGTCAAAGGACTTGATTTAGAAAATTCTGCCTTTAAGGAAATAACTTTTTTGGATTCATTTTCCGGCAGTTTATCTGGAAATTTCATGATAGAAGGAACTCTTCTTGCGAATTCACCTATCAACTTAACCGGTCAATTAACTGCACAAGAAGTGAAATTATTGAAAAATAAATTGCAAGAACCTCTTACTGCCCAATTGGAAATGAAAATTATCAATTCTTCTTCCTTTGAGTTAAATAAACTTG
>JBAUBA010000086.1:0-4800 GCA_049676265.1 Atribacterota bacterium | reverse complement strand
GAGAGAATTTTTTGTGCCTGGAGCTGATATTTTTCTTTTAAATTATCTTTCCAGTTTTGATATAGTTCATCAATGTCCAGGCCTATCGCCCTTCTTACGGCATAGTTAAATCCTAAATAGGGATATTCACAAAATATTTCACTCAAAGCAACAACTTTATCTTCCCCATATTTTTGAGCAATAAAATGGATAAGAGATTGACCATAGATATAGGGTGCGGTACCATCAGGCCAGGTAGTAAGGTAATAGCCATTTATTTGATCCAGAGTGTTAAATTGATTTTCCAGGGTAGCCATACGAAGATACATATCGTAGCGAGAATCTACTCCGCGACCACCGGTGGTAAATTTTGTTTCATTGTAAACCGTTAATCCTTCAATTGACCACATGGGCTGGAGCGCATTAGGGGAGAGTATCTGACCGAAAAGCGCACGTAGAGCAGTGGTGGGTCCGGCGGTCATCTCAAAATGAGCTATATGGGTGTATTCGTGAGTGATTACTATTTTGAGCCAGCTTATAAATTTCATATCAAAAGATTTAGCTGTGGGGGCGGTTAGGGATAAGCGAATCACTCGATGAGGGAAAGAAGAGGCAGCACCCAGGACATAATCAGTAAAATCTTCCATAATTATGGCTATCTTTTGAAGGTGATGATGCTTGTCGGGTGAGCCAAGTTGGGCATTAACCTGTTGGTAGGTTTCCTCGGCAATATCAGCTATCTTTTGGGCTAATTGCTCATTACTGTAACGGAAATCTTCGTCATTTTGTTCTTTGTTTTGCAATTTAGAAAAATAAACTGAAAAATGAGGGCTCTCCAAAACCTGCCACTCTAAGCGAGGATCATAACGAGCCTCCACTATAACTACAGCCTGAAGGATAATTAGTGAGATTATTATAATAAAAAAAATAACATTTTTTTTCATATTTCCTCAAAGGTAAACTTTAGTGCCTGGCACCAAAGTTTACCTTTTATGATAATACTCGAGATTTTATAGTTTCTAACCAAAAAGAATATATGGGATCGGTAGTTAAATCTTTTTCTGTTTTTTTGCTTATTTTAAATACGGCTTGTTTGGTAAGGTTTAGAAAATTGGATATTTCTTTTACTCTATAACCTTCTTTTATTAATAAATAAATTAGTAAATTTCTTAAATTTTTATTTGTTTTAATATCTCCCAAATGTAAGTTTATTTTTTTTAATATAGTTTCTATATTTTTGGGAAATTTATTTTTTGCTTGAAATAGTTCGTTGAGGGATTTTTCTACGTCTTTATTGCGCATATTTTCTTTTACAAAATGGATAAATTCGTCTGCGCTTGTATCGCAAAATTTTAAAAATTCTTCAACCTTTAACCAAGAGGGAGGAGAATAATTTAGTAGACGCGAAGGAGAAGGTGAAGATACGGAAGCATAATATTTAAAGCTGCTCCATTTATATTCTTCAGGAGAATTTACTATTCCAGCTTCTACCGGATTTAGGCTAATATAAGAAGCTACATTATATAGGTAAAGAGGACTCAAGATAAGGTGGCTTTTATAGCGGTCTTGAAATAAATGTCCCTTCCTGATATGCTTACAATTAAACCAATGGGCATAAGAAGAATTTAAAAATTGCATAGCCTGAGAGAGATTCGCTTCTTCTGTTTTTAAAAGTAAGTGGAAGTGTGTATTCATTAATACATATGAGAAGAATTGAATTTTGTAGGGGGTAATCATTTTTTGTAGAAGTTGTAGAAATTTATTTCTATCCACATTATCAGTAAAGATATCTATTCCTTCCACACCTTTAACAATGATATGATAAATAGCATTTTTACATTCTATCTCTGTCCTATTTCTTCTTGCCATAATGCGACTATTATATCTTTTATAAATAAATAGTTCAAGGGGATCCCGGCACAAAAATTGCCTAAAAGGTAAACTTTAGTGCCTGGCACTAAAGTTTACCTTTTAGGCAAATATTTTGTTGGAGTTTTTAAAAGAAGTAGTGTATAATTAACTTTGTTTGTTTAAAAAATAAAAAATAAAAAAACCGTGAAAAAAGAAAAGGTATTTTGTTATTTTAGGTTACAAAGTTAATTTCTTCTGAGAATAAGAATTAAAAAATATTTGAAGAAAGATATATGCTAAATAATGAAGAAATTTTTTATAATATTATTTGTATCAATTGCAGCAACAGTAATGGGAGGCTGCCTAAATTTGGCAAGCATTTTCCCTGTACCTAATGTTACGCCGATTATAATTTCTGTACCTATTATTACTGCTACAGAAGATCAGTTATATTCATATCAGGTAAAGGCCAGTGATCCTAATGGAGATACTCTGACTTATTCTTTTACTGCTAAACCAGAGGGGATGGGCATTGATAGCGAGAGCGGTTTGATATCCTGGACGCCCGCTAATGATCAAGTAGGAATTCATCGGGTAGTGGTTGAAATTTCTGACGGCAAGCAAAGTGTCACTCAGGATTTTGAAGTTGAAGTTTTTAATGTGAATAATCCTCCTCAAATTTTTTTTTATTTCCCTACTAATATAAATATCAAAATCAACGAAGGAAGTTCGGTTAAATTTGAAATCCAAGCTCGCGATATTGATTTAAACACCATACTAGGTTATCAATGGCTGTTAAACGGAAAAAAAGTATCAAACTCTACCGTTTCAGGGGATGGCTCAAAAAGCAGTTGGATTTATTCAGTCGGCTATGGAGATTACAGTCAAAAAATAGTAAAAGTATTAGTGCACGACGGAGAATTACAAGATTATGTTCAGTGGAATATAACAATAAATGACATTACCCTTCCTGTTCAACCTACTTTAGGTGCTGTAACTTCACCAACTAACATTTTCTCTCAAACTTTATCTGGTGCTAAGGAAGTGGATACTTCTATCTGGATAAACGGAGTAAACGTAGTTCCTCTTGATTCATCCGTAAATTGGTCGTACTCTTATAATCTTTCTGAAGGCTTCAATGATATCTCCATTACCTCTCGTGATATAGCCGGAAATGAAAGTTCATCAATTACTACTACTATTTTATTAGATACGGGTGCACCAGCAGCACCAGCTTTAGATGCTGTAGTTTCTCCGACGAACATTTCACCCCAGACTCTTTCGGGTATCAAGGAAGCTACTACTTCTATATTGATTAATAATACAGTTGTAATTCCTGTAAATTCCAGCACTACCTGGACTTATGATTTTAACCTTTCTGAAGGTGAGAATAACATCTCTATTACTTCTAAGGATTCAGCTGGGAATGAAAGCAGCAAAGCTACTATAAAAATTATCTTAGATAGCATTCTTCCGACAACCCCTACTTTGAATGAGGTTATTACTCCTACTAATATCTCTATTCAAGCTTTATCCGGAACCAAAGAAACTAATTCCTCTATCTGGATAAATGGGGTAGAAGTAGTTTCTCTAAATTTATCAACCGTATGGTCTTATTCTTATAATTTTTCCGAGGGTAATAACAATATCTCGGTTACTTCTCGCGATACCGTCGGTAATGAAAGCTCCGCAGTACTCACAACAATAGAATATGACCCCAATATTTACGTAGATATAAGAAACACTAGCGGAATAGAAGATGGAACCCAAACTCATCCATTTAATTCTATAATCGAAGGAATAGATGCAGTTGCCCCGGGAAAATCAGTTATAGTGGATGTGGGAACTTATAAAGAACAGTTGATAATAGCTAGAAGTATTACTCTTCGGGGGGCAAGTCGCGATAATACTTTTATAACCGGGAGTGGCTTAACTGGAAATTTAATTACTATTGAAGCAGATTATGTAACTATAACTGGTTTTACTGTTAATGGTACCAATAGTACTGCGAAAGGAATATATTTTGACAATTGCTCCTCTATAAACATAAACAATAATACAATACAAAACAATGTTAGTTATGGTATAAATTATAGCAATTCTAGCCCTACTATTGAATGTAATGATATTAAAGATAATGACTATAGTGCAATAGATATTGCTATGGGAGGGGCAGGAATTATAAGAGATAATTTTTTAATTAATAATTTATATGGGATACGTTCCTGTGGAGATTCTTCTCCCGAAATTACCGGAAACAATATCAGTAATAATAATACTGGGATCTATTGTCGAGAAAGTGCTACTCCAATTATTTCTTATAATACAATTAGCAATAATACTGGTTACGGAATTCTTATTGATAACTTATTAGTTAATTCAGTTAATCCGGATATTGGTGGCGGAGATGGGGAAAGTGATGGTCAGAATAAAATAACAGGAAACTTTATTCACGGGATTAACAATAAAACTACTCATAACATTTACGCGAAATATAACTGGTGGGGAGATTCCGCTGGCCCAAAATATCCTTACAACCCAGACGGTAATGCCGGTCTTTTAAGTGACTGGGCTTATTGGGACACTACCAAAAAACAAGGTCCGATAGATTTTTCATCTTACCTTTCTGTAGAACCCTAAATAGAAGGTAAACTTTCGTGCCTGGCACCAAAGTTAACAAAACGACAACTTTCGTGCCTGGCACTAAAGTTTACCTTTTTATACTTGCTTGAAAAACGGTTGTGTGGTATGTTATAAAATATAGAAAGATAGGTTAAAATATGAGGAGGGGAGAGGAATTATGGTCAAGATAAGAAAAAATAAAAACGATATAAATATATTAGACTTAGATAAGAAATTTTCTGAGTTGGATAAAGCCAATATGATAAAGCTATTAGAGGAATTTCCGCAGAAGATGCGAGATGCCTTGCGTTTAGGAGAAGAGTTTTCTATTCCTACCAACTTTTTACC
>JBAUBA010000085.1:0-1612 GCA_049676265.1 Atribacterota bacterium | reverse complement strand
ATATCCTTTCACCAAATTCAAATGCTTTTCCTGTAATATCCAGATAAAAGAAGAATCTCCATTTAATAACCTGGCTGCTTCTTTTGAAATTCCTAAGATAACCTGTTCAGGCTTTTGAGCCCTAGATATAAGCTTAGATATTTTCCAAAGAGATTTATTTTCTTCTTTATATCTTTTTTCCATATCATCTATTATCTTCCTTTCCTCTTTTATTGTTATTGAAACTTTTTAAAAAAAATAAAAAGCCGGCAGTCTGTCAATCCTAGTACTTTAAGTACTTTAGATTCATGACTTTGCGCCCTATCCTTTCGGATAGTTTGCCTTTATCAGCTTTTGAAGATGTTTGTTCAATTTTGAATATGCTTACCTCTACTAATATTATTCCCTAAAAGAATCACTTTTAGACATTCAGAAAATAGAGACACATCCTAATATTTTAAGGTTAAGTGAAAAAAAATAATTCTTCTGCCTTTTAGGTTACAATTAACCTAATGGGAAATGGCACTTCACTAAATGTCCCTTACTTATCTCTCTTATTTCAGGTTCTTCCTTAACACATTTGACTTTCATATAAGGACATCTGGTGTGAAACCTGCAGCCCTGAGGCGGGTCTATCGGACTCGGAATTTCACCTTTGGGGAGAATTTTATTCTTTTTCTTTCTCGGATCGGGATTGGGAATTGAATTCAGAAGAAGTAATGTGTATGGATGCATGGGAGATAAAAATATATCATTTTTTGACCCAATCTCCATAATCTGACCAAGATACATCACTGCCATATAATCTGCCATGTAATCAATAACCGCTAAATCATGAGTAATAAAAAGATAAGTTAAGGAAAATTCTCGCTTCAGATTTTTTAACATTTTCAAAATAACTGCCTGAACCGAAACGTCAAGGGCAGAAGTTGGTTCATCCAACACCAGAAATTCCGGCTTTAAAACAAGTGACCTGGCTACGGCGATACGTTGACGTTGACCTCCGCTAAATTCGTGAGGATATCGAAACATATGCTCTTCCCGCAAACCAACCTGTTCAAGAATATCTTTTACCCTTTGGTAGATTTCTTCCGATGAAAGTTTAAAATGAATCTGCAAGCCTTCTCCTATAATATTTTTTACCAGTTTTCTGGGATGAAGCGAATTATAGGGGTCTTGAGAAATAATCTGCATTTTCCGGCGAAAAATACGAAGCTCCCTCTTTTTAAGAGAAGTAATATCTGTTGACAGGTATCGAATAACACCAGATATCGGTTCTATTAACCGAAGTATGGTTCGCCCTATGGTCGTTTTTCCGGAACCGGATTCACCGACAATGCCAAAGACACTATTTTTAGGAATATCAAAAGAAATGTCATCCACCGCTTTCACATACTTGGCAGAAGAGAATAAACCCTGCTTAACAGCAAAGTATTTTTTAAGATGCTCGATCGATATTAAATTTTTTGCTTCCACTTTAGCTTCAGCTGTTTGCATTTTTTATCCCTTCCTTCCCATATAAATAACAGGCTACATAATGACCGGATTTTATTTCTACCAGAGGTGGAAAATCTTCTCGGCAAATATCCATAGTATGCTTGCATCTTGGGTGAAAACGACAACCGGAAGGTGG
>JBAUBA010000084.1:0-4152 GCA_049676265.1 Atribacterota bacterium | reverse complement strand
ATCGTGCCCCTACTCTTATCCGGTATAAATTCTTTAACCAACTAACCAACTAACTAAATACCGAAATAAGAATTTTTTACCATGCTATACAATATTTTCTCTTTACGATATACTATACGTAATATATAAACACAGAAGAGGAAGGGAAGAAATTGTATTTTAAAAAAGTGAGGTTGAAAAACTACAGAAATTTTTCCAGCCTATCTATTGACCTTGATTCTAATCTTAATATTTTTATCGGAAATAACGCCCAGGGCAAGACTAACTTATTAGAAGGGTTAAACTTAATAGTAAGAGGAAGCTCTTACAGAACAAAAGAGGACAGGGAAGTAATAAAGTGGAACAATGAAAGTGCTTATCTGTTTGGAGAGATTAATAAAGACGATGAAAACATCCAAGTAGCTTTAGCTTTAGAGAAAAAATCGGAAGATTTTTATAAAAATAAACTGATTAAAACGATAAAAATAAACCAAAATATCCGGAAAAAAACTGTTCTAAACAAAGAATTTAAAGGGGTGGTATTTTCTCCTGAGCATCTACAGATAATAAAAGGTGCCCCTTCTTTAAGAAGAAAATTTTTAGATGAACAGATATCCCAAATTTATCCCTTGTATTATAGGTATCTTTCAGAATATTATAGAATTTTGGGACACCGTAATAATATATTAAAGAAAGAAATTAATCAAAAAAAGAAGAGAGAGCAACTCCTTATGTGGGATCCCCGGCTGATAGAGAGGGGATCTTTTTTAATTTTAACCAGAATTAAATTTATAAAAAAGATAAATCGCCTGGCTCATAAATTTCATCAAAAAATTACCAAAGAAAAAGAAAATATAGAACTAACCTACCAAAGCAATATATCGAAAGATCAAGAAGAAAACATTTCTTCGATAAGCAAAGAATTTAAAGATAAATTAGAAGAATACAGAGAGAAAGAAATAGAACAGAGGGCTACTTTGCTCGGCCCCCACCGGGACGATTTTTCCGTATACATCAACGGGTTTAATGTCGCTTCTTACGGTTCACAAGGCCAGCAACGAACAGCAGTTTTATCTTTGAAATTGTCCGAATTAGAACTAATTAAGGAAAAAGAGGGGGTTTACCCTATATTTTTTTTAGATGATGTTATGTCAGAATTAGATGAAGACAGAAGGCATTTCTTATTAGGATTAATTATTGACAAAAAGGTCCAGACTTTTATTACCAGTATAAATTTGGATTATTTTAACAGTAATATCAAAGAAAAAAGCAGGATATTTAAAATAGAAGAGGGGAAGATAATTAATTTATGAAAAAGAAAGACATAGTCCCTTTTAAAGCCGCCCTAGATAATTTTTTAAAAGAGAAAAAATGGAGTAAAAAGATAAAAGGGTATCAGATAGTTAGTAATTGGGAGAATCTGGCGGGCAAGGAGATTGCCCGATCTTCCCAGCCGATTAAAATACAAGACAAGTGCCTTTTTCTGGCTGTAAAAAGCAATGTTTGGGCTAACGAACTGAACTTAAGAAAAGGAGAGCTTATTGAAAAAATCAACCGGGAAGCGGGGGAAAAAATAATTTCTAATATTCTGTTCAAGATCCGAAGACCCCAGCTTAAAGACAATTAAACAGAGGCTTAAGAGAGATGTAAAAAGAGGGGAGAATTTTGACATAAGGGCCATAATATAGTAAAATTAATCAGGTTTTTAGAATAATAAATTAAATCTTCATAATAAATTATAAAAATAAAAACCGTGGCGGCAAGCTGCGGTTTCATTTTGATGGGAGTTTATACCATTGTCAAAAAGAAAAAATAAAACTAATAATATAGATAATCAATATACTGCTAAACAGATACAGGTTTTAGAGGGCTTAGAGGCAGTCAGAAAAAGGCCCAGCATGTACATCGGGAGCACTTCCAGTAGAGGACTACACCATCTTTTAGATGAGGTAGTAGACAACAGTATCGATGAAGCAATGGCTGATTATTGTAAAAAGATAGAAGTGATTATCCACCCGGACAACAGCGTTACTGTAACTGATGACGGCCGGGGAATACCGGTAGATATTCACAAAGAAACTAAATTACCGGCGGTAACCATAGTAATGACCAAGCTTCACGCCGGCGGCAAGTTTGGAGGCAGCGGATATCGGGTTACCGGCGGACTGCACGGAGTAGGAATTTCAGTGGTAAATGCCCTTTCGGAATGGCTGGAAGTAGAGGTATACCGGGATTCAGGAATATTTTTCCAGAGATTTGAAAGGGGAGATGCCGTGTCCGAATTAAAAAAAATAGGAAAATCTTCCCGCACCGGAACTAAAATTACCTTCAAGCCTGACCCGGCTATTTTTGTTGAAGACACCACCTTTAATTTCGATAGTATTACTCATCGGCTAAGAGAAATCGCTTTTTTAAATGCCGGGGTTAAAATTAACTTAAAAGATGAAAGGGAAGAGAATAAGGAAGTTTCTTATAAATACACCGGAGGGATAAGCGAATTTGTCCGCCATTTAAACAAAAACAAAGACCTTTTATTTCCAAGTCCTATCTGTTTTACTGGGAAGAAGGACGATATAGAAGTAGAGGTCGCGTTACAATATAATGATGGTTATACAGAAAATATCCTTTCTTTCGCCAATAATATAAATACCGAAGAAGGCGGAACCCATTTAGCAGGATTTAAAGCCACTATAACCAGAGTAATAAATGATTATGCCCGTACCAATTTATTGCCTAATGGTAAAAAATCACCTTTAAAAGAAGGAGAAAACAATCTTTCCGGCAATGATGTAAGAGAGGGCTTGACCGCCGTAATTAGCGTAAAACTATTAAACCCTCAATTCGAAGGTCAAACTAAAACCAAGCTGGGAAACAGTGAGGTAAGGGGGGTAGTATCTTATGTTGTCGGAGAAGGCCTAAACAATTTTCTTAACGAGAACCCGAGCGTAACCAAGAAGATACTGGCTAAATCCGTTTCTGCCTTAAATGCCAGGGAGGCAGCCAGAAAAGCTCGAAATCTAATCCGCCAAAAAAACGGAATATTGGGATTGGGGACTCTTCCCGGAAAATTAGCCGATTGTTCAGAAAAAGACCCTCTGTTCAGAGAGATATTTTTAGTAGAGGGTGATTCCGCAGGAGGCTCTGCCAAACAAGGCAGAGACAGGAGATTCCAGGCCATTCTCCCCTTGAGGGGTAAAATATTAAATGTAGAAAAAGCACGTTTGCATAAAATATTAGATAATAACGAAATAAAATCCATGGTTACCGCTTTAGGCATAAACATCGGGGAAGACTTAGATATTGAAAAACTAAGATATTATAAAATTATTATAATGACCGATGCAGATGTCGACGGAGCCCATATAAAAACTCTACTTTTAACCTTCTTCTTCCGTTATATGAAACCGTTAATCGAAAGAGGGAATATTTATGTTGCCCAGCCCCCTCTCTACAAAATTGAATATAATAAAGAAAGTTGTTATTTATATGACGAGCAGGAATTAAACGATAAGCTAAAAGAGATAGACGGTAATCCTCGGATTCAGAGGTATAAAGGTTTGGGAGAAATGAATCCTGAGCAGTTATGGGAGACCACCATGAACCCGGGAAACAGAGTTTTAAAGAGAATAGAGCTGGAAGATAATATAGAAGCAGAAACCATGTTTACGGTTTTAATGGGGGATAAAGTTGAGCCCAGAAGAGATTTTATATATCAACATAGTTTAGAAGTGAAGGAACTGGATATTTAATTAGTCAATTGATAAATTGGAGAATGAGTAAATTATGAAAGACGAAGAAAAAGATCATTTCGATAATAATGACCAAGAGGAAAAAGAAGAGCGCGAAAAAGAACTGACAGACTCAAGCAGGACCTTGCTCTCTGATGTCGGAGAGGAGATAAAAGAAGCCTATCTCAGTTATGCCATGAGCGTAATAGTCGGACGGGCTTTGCCTGATGTTCGCGATGGATTAAAACCGGTTCATCGCCGGGTTTTATATTCTATGGAAAAAATGGGTAATACGCCCGATAAGGCTTACAAAAAATCGGCTCGGATAGTGGGAGACATCATAGGTAAATACCATCCTCATGGCGATATGGCCGTATACGATACCATTGTAAGAATGGCCCAGGATTTTTCCTTCCGTTATCCTTTGGTCGATGGCCAGGGAAAT
>JBAUBA010000083.1:0-1898 GCA_049676265.1 Atribacterota bacterium | reverse complement strand
GATTCTTCTTTTTGCTTCTCAACGGTTTTAATTGTTTCTTCTTTTTCGGTTAACAAAGCTTCAAGTTTGGCTTTTTCTTCTGTTAGTTCTGATAATTTATCAACATATTCTGTCGCTAAATCTTTCTCGCCTTTTGCTAAATTTGCTTCTAGTTCTTCAATCTTTTTTTCTCTTTCTTGTATATTTTCTTTCAGTTCTAAAATAAGTGTGTCATTACTTTCCAGTTTAAGATTTTTTTCTTCTACTTCTTTCTTTGTTTGATTGGATTGATCATAAGTATAAATACCAAAACCGCCAACAATTAATAAAATTACAATAAATAAAACAATTAAATTTTTTGACATTTTTACCTCCTTTACTTTAAATTTTTACTTATGTTACTATAATTCGATAAAAATTTAAAAAATCCTCTTTTATAAATAAAAAATATTTATTTTTTTTCAATTATTTGTATTAACTTTAATTTTTTTCACTTTAATCTATTCCCTATCGTAAAATATGTATCCTTTTTTCCTGAAAGGCTGGCTTAACAGGAACAGTTAGCAGGAATCCATAAGAGAGCTGCTGCCCCGAGAACCCCCGCATTTCCTCCTAACTCTCCAATAACAATTTTAAGAGATTTATAATTGGAATAAAATGCTCTCTTTTTTACTTCCTCTTTAAGAGGGATAAGAAGTTTATCACCTTCATTAGTTATTCCTCCCACCAGTACTACCATTCCAGGATTCAATATATTGGTGATATTGGCAATAGCTATTCCCAAATAAGATATGGCCTCTTCAACTATATCTTTAGTTAGTTTATCCCCTTTGCGGGCAGTTTCAAAAATTGATTTTAATCTAATCGAGTCAAGTAACTCGTCATCACTATCAAAGTTTAAAAAATCACTCTTTATCCCCTCTTTTATTCTACTTTTTATTCTATTTTTAATCCCGGTAGCCGAAGAATAAGCTTCCAAACACCCATAGTTGCCACAATTACAACGAGGACCATCTTTATTTACAGTCATATGTCCTAACTCTGCTGCTCCATAATTACTGCCGTGATATATTTTGCTATCAATAATTATTCCACCGCCAATTCCGGTTCCCAGGGTAAAACATACTAAATTATCAACTCCTCGGCCTATACCAAAACACCGTTCACCCCAGGCAGCTGCATTAGCATCGTTTTCCAAAACAACTTTCATACTAAATTCAACTTCTAATATTTTCTTTAAAGGAACATCTCTCCATCCGGGAAGGTTAGGAGCAAAATTGATGACTCCCCTTTTAGTATCGAGAGGGCCTGGTGCTCCAATCCCTATTCCTATTATATCATCAAGGGCTATATTGGATTGAACAATATTTTCATGGATAGTTTCTATTATCCTTTTAATGGTAGCTTCTTTACCTCTTTCAGCA
The DNA here is from genome assembly GCA_049676265.1 of Atribacterota bacterium. GTDB lineage: Bacteria > Atribacterota > Phoenicimicrobiia > Phoenicimicrobiales > Phoenicimicrobiaceae > Sediminicultor. The sequence goes on along the minus strand of JBAUBA010000083.1, from coordinate 495 downwards.
AAAGTTGGAACTTTTAAGCGGTTTACTATCTTCCCCTGGTAATTAACTATAGCGCTAACAATATTCGTTCCTCCCAAATCGACACCAGTAGAATATTTTTTTTCTAAACTTTTTTTATCTACCCTCATATATACTGCCTTCCCATTATTACTACATTTTTTTGTATTTCTTAAAAGTTTCTACTTGCTGTTGAACTACTTATTCACTATTTTGTTATCTCTGCACTCTCTGTCATTTCCACCTGTCTGCCGTCTACCTGTGCGTGTCCGCAAGCAGACAGGTGCCTGCACAGGCAGGCGGAAGCGGGAATCCAAATTAAAAATTTTATTTACTTTTTGGGTTATAATTATAATATACTATTTGATCCTGTAAATCTATAGGAAATTTAAAATCCTCCCTTCAAAGATAAATTTTCTGTCTTATTCTACATGGAACTTTACTGTCTCTTTGTGATAGGTAACAACTCTTTTTTATTTTTTAATTTTGTCCAAAAAT
>JBAUBA010000082.1:0-10740 GCA_049676265.1 Atribacterota bacterium | reverse complement strand
ATAATACCAGGTGTTTCTATAAAATCTCTACTTCTGGCAATAATTAAGGCAATGTCTTTTTTTAAGGTAACTGATTTTAATCTTTCATCTTCGATTACTATAGGATGGATTAGGTCATAGGATTTTTGAGTAAAATTTTCTGTAACATAAATCCCAACATGTTTTGTCCCAATAGAAACTCCGTATAGACTAATATGATTATCGGAGATAGGAGTAATTACTTTTTTTAAAAGTCCCGGAGTATTAAAAATTTCAGTTCCCAGGATAGTTAACATAGTTAGTTTTTCTTTAAAAAGAGTTAATTTACTTTTAAAAGTCCCAATTATCTCCGTACCTTCTGCTGCTAAGTTCCCGCTTTGAAAGTGAATTATTTTTGCTTTCATCTTATCCGTTTTGTATTTTAAGGCCTGTGGATGTAAAACTTTTGCTCCGCCTTCAGCAAGGACTCCCATCTCTTCCACACTTATTTTTTTTAAAGTTACGGGTTCTTTTATTATCCGGGGATCAGCACTTAAAACTCCTACTGCATCAGTTACGATTATTACCTCATCGGCTTCTAAAAAGTTTCCCAGGGCAAAAGCAGTGATATCGCTACCGCCCCGGCCAAGAGTTGTTATGCTTCCATCTTCATAACTTCTACCTAAAAAACCGCATACTATAGGAATAACACCCTTTTTTAGCAGTGGGTCGATTATTTTTTGACACTTTTTTTTGCTCTCTGCAGACAGTATTTTAGCCTGATTAAAATTTTCATCAGTTATTATAGGAAAATCCTTATCTGCCGGGTCAAAATATTTAGAAGAAAATCCCATAGATTTAATGGTAGCTGCAAGAACCCTGGCACTTATTCGTTCTCCCATAGAAACAAAATCAGCATAATCTCTATCCTCAATATGATCTTTGACAGAATCTTTAAGTAAAGAAGTTAAGGTGTCAGTGGTATTCCCCATTGCTGAAACCACAGCTACTATTTCATATCCTTTTTTTGCTTGTTGAATCATTGATTGAGCGGCTTTTTTAATTCTTTTAGGATCTTGAACGCTGGTTCCGCCAAATTTGACTATTATTCTCATAGATATCACCTTTATATACTTTTTTATTTAAGCCATTCCGGCATAGTATCATTTCTTACAATATCAGCATAAGACTCTCTTTTTACCATTAAATCATCTTTTCCTTGATTTGTCAGGACAACCGCTGGCCGTGGAAGCCGGTTATAATTACTTGACATAGAATAATGATAAGCGCCGCTAGTAAATACTGCTAAAAGATCCCCCGGTGAAGCTGAAGGAAGTTTCAAATCTTTTATTAAAATATCTCCTGATTCACAGCATTTTCCGGCTACAGTAACCACTTCCTTAGGTAGGTTGCTGTCTACTTTATTTACTAGAACGCCTTCATATTTTGCTTCATAAAGAATAGGTCGAGGGTTATCAGCCATACCGCCATCCACTATAAGGTATTTTCTAACCCCCGGTATCTCTTTTATGTTACCGATAGTATAGAGAGTAATACCCGCTTCAGCTACAATAGACCTACCCGGTTCTATTAAAATTTTGGGCATCATTAGATTATTTTTTCGTATCTCATTTTCTACATTATCGACAATTAAATTTACAAAACTTTCTATGGAAGGAGGCAAGTCAGATTCTAAATATTTTACTCCCAATCCCCCACCTAAATTCAAATTTAGCGTATCTATTCCCTCGAGGTCTTTTATCTTTTTTATCAGTTTTACCATTTCTTTAATGGCGAGAGTATAAGAAGATAGATCAAAGATTTGTGAGCCAAGATGAAAATGCAAACCATTATAGCTGATATGTTCTTTGGATAAAACTTTTTTTATAAAACCAGGTACCCGGTCGATACTGATTCCAAATTTTGAATCTACCTGTCCGGTTTGAATATATTTATGGGTATGAGTATCAATGCCCGGTGTTACCCGGAGAATTATTCTCACTTTTGTATTTAAACTTTCTGCAATCTGTTCAATCAAGTCGAGCTCATATTCACTATCTACCATCATGGTGCCAACTTTTTCTTTAAGAGCGAATTCTATTTCCTCTTTGGATTTGTTATTCCCATGGAAAAATATTTTTTCCGGAGGAAATCCTGCTGATAGGGCAGTATATAATTCTCCACCAGAAGAAACATCCAAACTTAAATCTTCTTTCTTCAAAATATTACACATTGCTTTAACCAGGAAAGCCTTTCCGGCATATAGTATTTCAAAAGTAACATTTCTTCCAGAAAATGCGTTAACATATTGCCGGCATTTTTTTCTAATTATATTTTCCGAAAAGATATAACAGGGGGTTCCATATTTTTGAGCTAATTTTATAATTTCACATCGGTCGAATTCTAAATTTCCGGAATTATTTAGGGAAAAGCCCTCTCTGTTAATTTGAGACACCATTTTATTTGAGCTCATCGCATCCTCCTAAATTTTATAATTATGAAAAATAAAAAAGGCAATTGACAAACGCTATGCTCATCAATTGCCTGAAATTAATCTAACAATTAAATTTACTCCCATTTCTCTCATCAGATGAGATAGCGCTCCACCAGAAACCAGGGTATAGATTCTGATGACAGCCTTATGGCTTTTAACCATAAACCCAGCATAAAAATTAGAGCTGTTATCTTTACGCTTCGGCGAGAATACCTTTTCTGGCGAATCAAAGATGCTCATCTCATCACCGGTACTGATTATTACTCGCGCCTCTACCCCACTTAAGGAAAAAGTGAGGTACAAATATTAAATTTTTAATAAGATAACATGTATATTAAAAAAAGTCAAAAAAATTATAAAATTTGTCATTTAAAAATTGGAATAAATTGAACTTTAATTTTTTAATACTTTGATTCTTGCAAAAACCACACTTCGAGTAGTATTTTCTTTACTTTAAATAGATAATTGCTTATTATATTTTTATATTGCGTAAAACATAAAATAAAAAATGTAGAGGTAACGTATAATCATTAAAATTAAATTGTCAAGTTTGGAAAAAAGCGGAGAAGATAAATCTAATATGGGAATTTTAATGATGATTATTGCCACAATTTGTTTTTCTTTAATGGCGGCAATGGTGAAATTTTTAGGTCATCTTCCTGTAATGGAAATAATGTTTTTCCGAAATATACCTACCATGCTAATAATTCCTTTAATATTGAAGAATAAAAAAATATCTTTTTGGGGGAATAATAAGCCTCTTTTATTATCACGCAGCTTGCTTTCCGCTTTTGCTGCAACGTCTTATTTTTATACCATTACAGTTATGATCTTAACTGATGCAGTTACTATTAAGCAATTGAGCCCAATTTTTATAATATTCCTAGCCAGTATATTTTTAGGAGAAAAAATAGCTTTTAAAAAAATTACTATTTTTCTTATAGCATTTTTGGGAGCTTTATTAGTAGTTAAGCCCGGGTTTCGTTTAGACATATTTCCGGCAGTTATCGCTTTATTAGGAGCAATCTCAACGGCTGGGGCCCACGTAGCTGTACGCAGTTTGCGATTGACTGATCATCCATTAGTAATAGTTAATTATTTTGGATATAGCATTGGTTTAATATCTTTAGGAATATTACTCTGGCAAGGTAATTTTATTATTCCTGATGCATCAAGCTTATTTGTTCTGATTTTACTGGGATTAGTGGGTTTAGGTGGACAGTTTGCTCTTACTAAAGCGTATCAGATAGCACCTACAAAGTTGGTATCTTTTTATTTGTATTTACAAATTATTTTTGGCGCTTTACTGGGAGTATTATTTTTCAAGGAAATTCCTAATTTGTTTAGCATATTTGGCGCATCTTTAATAATCATTAGCGGATATTTAAACTATAAGGTAAAAATTGAATAATAATATTTTTTAAATTAAATTTAATAAGGGAACGAAAAAGTTTTCGAAAATAGAGAAGAAGAGAGTAGGTAAACGGTGATATTTGCTTTAGAGAAGTAACCTCTTAATCAAGTCTAATTACATGAAGGGGTATAAAGATATGAAGCGAAAAGTTATATTTTTAAGTAGTTTGCTGATAGCAGTGTTCTTAGTTGGTTTAACCTTACCCATATTCAGTGAGGGGCAGTTGGACAAGATTGTGATTGCGCATCGTGGAGCAAGTGGTTATCTGCCCGAACATACTTTAGAGGCCTATGCAATGGCCTACGCCCTGGGAGCGGATTTTATTGAGACCGACCTGGTTCTAACAAAAGACGGTGTGTTTGTATGTATACATGACATTTATCTTGAGTACACTACTAACGTTAAAGAAGTTTTTCCTAATCGTGCCCGGAAGGATAAGCACTGGTATGTTGCAGATTTCAGCCTTGATGAGATCAAACAGCTTAATGTGCACGAAAGGACACGTGCAAATGGTATAGCTTATTTCCCATCTCGATTTCCGCTAAGCTTTTCAAAGTTTGAAGTTCCTACTTTTACAGAGATGATTGAATTAATACGGGGTCTCAATAAGAGTATCGGTCGTAATGTAGGGATCTATCCTGAAATTAAAAAACCAAGCTGGCATACACAGCAGGGCTTACCGATGGAAGAAGCCTTACTTGAAATTTTGAATCGATATGATTACAATGGCCGAAGTGCAAAAGTTTTTATTCAGTGCTTTGAAAATGAATCATTAAAGAAACTTCGATTTGAGTTAGGAACTGACTTGCCCCTGATCTTACTTACCTGGGAAACAATCTGGAATTATGGGGGAAATGTTAAACCCTTTACTTCGGAATTCACAGAAGACGTTCTTGACGAGATCGCAACTTATGCAAACGGTATTGGTCCGCATAAAGACCGTATCGAGGTTAACCCTATTCTTGTGAACTGGGCCCATGAACGAGGTTTGGTGGTTCATACCTGGACTATGCGCGCTGATTCTCTGCCAGGTCAGTATCGGACTTTTGATGAAGAACTCCACCAGTTTTACATAATTTATAATGTAGATGGTCTTTTTACTGACTTCACTGACAGGGCTGTACAATTCCTCCGTTCGTGGCCATCTCTTGAGAAGTAGTAAATCTTAACGATGGTTGCAATTCGTTACTTATGTTAGTAACAGTGGAAAAGTAATTTTAAATTTTTATTCCTATTTTAAAAATTAAAAAAATTCCCAGGAAATATACTAAGAAAATTAACCAGGCAGTAATCCCTAAACTAAATACCGCTTTTTTTGGTTTATATACTATGCTGGCGATGGCAATGCTGGTGAGAATTATAGCTATTAGAGCACTAATAATATGTTGGGGTGAGACTACACTTAAAATTGGCGGGCCATCATAAAATATATCTGAGAAGAAAGGTATGGTCATATTAAGAATATTTGCTCCCAGGACAATGCCTACCGCAAGATCATAAGCCTTTATTCTTATAGCCGCAAGGGCGGTAACTAATTCTGGTAAAGAAGTAATGATGGCTAACATTATAGTGCCCATAAAAGTTGTTCCCCATCCGGTAAGGTCTGCTAAACTATTGGCTATTTGTGCTAACTTCATAGCAGTAAAGATTATTATTATAGCTGCTATTAAAAATTTGATGTTGGTCAAAGATAAAGAATAGGCAGCATAATTTTTTTCAGGGACTCCCAGAACATCATCAGGTTTAGTTTTTTTACTATATTTGAATATTACTACAATACCTAAAAAATACAGAATGATTAAAATTAGGGAGTCTATGCCAACTCCCACAAAGAGAAACGATGATTTTAATAACATACTCAAGGCAGCAATTGCACACAGAAATATTCCTAAAATGGCAGTTAGAATTTGGCCGGAAGATACTTCTCTAAGGAGTGGACCGGGACCATGAGCAAAATCTGCTATAGCGATAATTAGTAAGTTGAACATAATACTGCCGAAAATATTTCCGATAGCTAAATTAGGGGCATTGATCCAGGCGGCACCGGAACTGGAAGTAAGTTCAGGAAGAGAGGTAGCCAATGGGATTAATGCAGCTCCAATCCAGACCCTTCCCAATCCGGTTTTTTCAGCAATTATATCTCCATAACGGGTCAGTTTAGTTCCCGTAAAAATAATTATCAAGGCACATATTAAAAATAAGAGCCATAAATTAAGCAAATTTATTATATTCCTCCTGAAGTTAAAGATATTTTATTTTTATAAAATTTATTGTAATATAATAAAAAATATTATCTTTATAACTTGAAAAATTATAACATTTCTTTAAAGGGTAATCAATTTATTCGTATTGCGTATCGAGTATCGCGTATTACGTAAATAGTTGAAGAAAAAAACATTATGGCAACGCTGTGTGGCGCTACTAATTATCAATAATTTGTGTTACGCATACCCTAACAAGTATATAGCCGTAAGTTTTTTGAAAAAAAATAATATTTATGCAGGGATTTTATATTTGTTGTAGAATATAATATATAGAGAAAAAGAAAAACTCTTAAAACTAAAAGTAAAATATGTTAAAATACAAAATAAAAAAGAGGGATAAAAATGATAAGGGTAAAAATTTCCGGTGTAGCAATTGACCCGGTGACAAAAGGTTTTGTAGTAATTTTAAAAGATGAAACTGAAAAAAGGTGGCTTCCTATCTGGGTAGGGCATTACGAAGCAAAGATGATTTCTTTAGCTTTGGAAAAAGTAGAACCAGTAAGGCCTTTACCCCATGATTTAATAAAAAATATTTTAGATTCCCTTGGTGTAGTTGTAACAAGAGTAGTAATTTGCAATATTAAGGATAATACTTATTTTGCTTCAGTTAAATTAAAAATAAATCAAACGGAAAAAGAAATTGACGCCAGACCGAGTGACGCTATTGCTTTAGCTCTGAGGGCACGTGCCCCTATTTATGTAACTGAAGAAGTATTAAATAAGGCTTCCACAGAGAAAATAACCTTAGAGAATGAAAAAGAAATAAAACTTACCGAGTTACAACAAAAGATGCAGAAAGCAGTAGAGGTAGAAAATTACGAGGAAGCTGCTAAATTACGGGATCAAATCAGGAGCTTAGAAAAGAAATAAAACAAAAAAATATCAAATTAATTAAGGTTCAAAGAACAATTTTAAGGAAAAGAGATTAAGAAAAAATATATAAATTTTAGGGGAAAGGCGAAAATAAATAGATTATGAGAAAGGTAATTATAGATTCAGAAATCTTTACTCAATTTCCTGATTTTAAAAGAGGGATTATAATTGTTAGAGATATAGAAAATGCACTCGGCAACAAAAGAATAAAAAAACCTTTAAATAAAGAGATTGAAAAGAGGATGAAGGAAGATTTAATTGAACATCCCTTTGTAAAGGCCTGGAATGAAGCACATTTAAAGTTTAATTCTGACCCGCACAAGTTTCCACCCTCCATAAAAGCACTTTTGAAAAGAATTGAAAAGGGCGGAGGATTTCCTTTTATCAACTCAGTAGTTGCCTTATTTAATTATATTTCTATAAAATATCTTATCCCTTGCGGCGGTGATGATGCAGATAAAATAGAAGGAAATTTGCATCTTGGTTTTGCCAAGGGGGATGAATGGTTTGTTGCTTTGGGTAGTGAAGAAGAAGAAAATCCTCAACCCGGAGAGGTAATTTATTTTGATGATAAAACTTTGAAGGTGATGTGTAGGAGATGGAATTGGCGAAATGGTGATTTTAGTAAAATTACTGAAAATACCAAAAGAATGGTTATTAATATCGATGGAATCGGGGCAGTTCCTCAATCGATTATAGAGGAAGCAAGAGATGAATTAGCAAAATTATTAATCGAGCAGTGCAAAGCAGAATTGACTACTGGTTTACTAAATCGAAATAATAGAGAGATTGGAATAGATTTTTAAATCATATCAGGAGACATTTATTTAATATAGTAAGAAGGGAGCAATAATATAAGATATGAAAAAAGACAAAAAATTTTATCGCGATACTTTAAAGGAACTAAAACCTTACGATCCTCATGAAATGCCTTATAAAGTGAAATTAAATGCTAATGAAAATCCTTATGGTTTATCAGAAGAAATTATTGAAGAAATATTATGGAAAGCTAAAAATTTAAAATATTCTCGTTACCCTAACGCAAATTCTGTGAAATTAAGTGAGGCCGTTTCTGCTTTTTGGGGTTTAACCATAGATAATATAGTTATAGGAAATGGTTCTGATGAACTTATTGATTATTTAATTAAGGCTTTCTCGGAAAAAGGGAGAAAGGTTATTACTACTGCGCCCTCTTTTGCCATGTATAAAATTTATTCAATTGTTAATGGATCTAATTTTGTACAGATTCCTTTAAGCCAGAGCAATTTTAGTTTAAATGAGGATAAGATTTTAGAGGAAGCTAAGAAAGAAAATTCTTCCATAGTTTTTTTAGCCTATCCCAATGCCCCTACCGGAAATTATTTTGCCGAGGATAAGATTTTAAAGATAATTGAAGAATCAGGTTGTTTGGTAGTAGTAGATGAAGCTTATTATGAGTTTGGAAAAAAGACTTTTGTACCCCTTATATCCCGTTACGACAATTTAGTTATTCTTAGGACTTTTTCCAAGGCTTACAGTATAGCCAGCTTACGGGTGGGGTATTTACTTTCTAATCCTGAAATTATAAATGAAGTAAGAAAAGTTAAGAGCCCCTTTAATGTAAATACTTTTTCTCAACTTGCAGCCCAGGTGGTTTTTGAAAATAAAGAAATTTTAAAAGATAGTATAGAGAAAATTATTAGAGAACGCGAAAGATTAATAGACAGAATAAACGAAATTACCCCCTTTAAAGCCCATCCTTCTCAGACCAACTTTGTTTTGGTTGAGGCGGGCTCTAAAGAAGATACAGACTTGGTTTATAATAATTTATTAGAACAAGGAATTTTAGTCCAAACGGTTTCGGATCCCGTTTTTTCAAGCTCCAGATATTTTTTACGTATAACTGTAGGGAATAAAAAGGAGAATGATATTTTAATTGATGGGTTGAAAAGCTGTTAAAGATATTTTAAAATCTAATTAGTCAAAGAATTATTTTTTAACATCCTTATAGTTAAGAAGGAGATAAATAAGATGATTAAATTTGATAAGTTTACCATAAAAGCTCAGGAAGCTATTGGAGAAGCTCAACAAAGTGCCGGTAGTTATAACCATCAAGAGATAAAAAGTGAACATCTTTTATTAGCTCTAATTAATCAAAAAGAAGGCGTAATTCCTTCTATTTTACATAAATTAGAGGTTAATCCAGAAGATATTAAAGCTAAGTTAGAAAAAATATTAGAGGCAATTCCTATGGTAAGTGGCGGTTCCGGGACACAACAATATATAGGTAATGAACTAAATAATGTGCTTAATACTGCCCTACAAGAAGCTAAAAAAGTAAAGGATGAATTTGTCAGTACGGAACATTTATTAATAGCTTTAACTGAAACTGATGGGAGCAGGGTTAGTGATTTATTAAAAAAAGAAGGGATTAATAAAGATAAAATCTATCAGGCTTTAGTGAATATTAGAGGAAATCAGCGGGTAACTGATCAAAATCCAGAGGAAAAATATCAAGCTTTAGAAAGATATGCTCGTGATCTAACTGATTTAGCTAGAGAAAGGAAACTTGATCCGGTAATTGGGCGAGATGATGAAATACGACAGGTTATGCAAATACTTTTACGGCGTACTAAAAATAATCCTGTTTTAATTGGTGAACCGGGAGTAGGTAAGACTGCAATTGCTGAAGGTTTAGCCCAGAGAATTGTAAGTGGAGATATTCCGGAAGGATTAAAAAATAAAAAGGTACTGATTTTAGATATTAGTTCTATGGTAGCTGGCGCAAAATATAGAGGTGAATTTGAAGATCGTTTAAAGGCAGTTTTAAAAGAGATCCAAAAAGCGGAAGGTAAAATAATTGTTTTTATTGATGAACTCCATACTTTAGTGGGAGCAGGAGCAGCTGAAGGAGCAATAGATGCTTCCAATATGTTAAAGCCGGCTTTAGCTCGGGGCGAATTGCATTGTATCGGAGCTACAACTTTAAAGGAATATAGAAAATATATCGAAAAAGATGCTGCATTGGAGAGAAGATTCCAACCAGTGTTGGTAAAGGAACCCTCAGTAGAAGATACTATTGCTATTTTAAGAGGATTAAAAGAGAAATATGAAGTGTATCATGGAATAAGGATTAAAGATTCAGCTTTAGTTGCTGCAGCCATATTATCTAATCGCTATATTACCGATAGATTTTTGCCAGATAAGGCAATTGATCTGATAGATGAAGCTTCCTCCCGTTTGAGGATGGAAATCGATAGTATGCCTATAGAGATAGATGAAGTGGAAAGAAAAATTATTCAATTAGAAATAGAAAAGCATGCTTTAAAGAAAGAAAAAGATTCTATTTCTCAGGAACATTTAAATAAAATAGAAAAGGAACTAAGTTCTTTAAAAGAAAAAAGAGATGGGATGAAATTAAAATGGAAGAATGAGAAGGAATCAATCCAGAGAATACAAAAAATAAAAAGTAGTATTGAACAGAATAAAATAGAAGCTGAGAAAGAAGAGAGAGAAGGTAATCTTAACCGAGTTGCAGAATTAAAATATGGGGTCTTACCTAAATTTCAAAAAGATTTGGAAGAAGAAAATAAAAAGCTGGCTTCTCTACAAAAAGAAACTAAGATGCTTAAAGAAGAAGTTGATGAAGAGGATATTACAGAAATTATTTCCAAATGGACTGGCATACCAGTTGGTCGATTACTGGAGGGGGAAGCAAATAAATTAGTTAGGATGGAAGAAGAGCTTAAACAAAGAGT
>JBAUBA010000081.1:0-1732 GCA_049676265.1 Atribacterota bacterium | reverse complement strand
GAAGTTACATATCCGCCATTTACTCCAAATGCTTTACCCAGGGTTCCCACTAATACATCTACCCCCTTTGCATTGGTGTATTCTTCAGTTCCCCGACCGGTTTTCCCATAAGCCCCAATACCATGAGAATCATCTACCACTAATAGAATATTTTCCAGGAATTCCCGGTCATATTTTTTGGAAAAGCTGGAAATAGTATCCAGAGGGGCATAATCGCCTCTCATGCTAAAGATACCGTCGGTGACAATAATTAATCTTTTTGCTTGACCGATAGATTCTTTTATTCTATCTTCGAGCTCATTCATATCCAGATGTTTGTAGATTTTTTTATCTTTAGGCCGGGAAAGTCTAAGGGCATTGATGATGCAATTATGGTTTAATTCATCACTGATTACAATGGTCTCAGAAGTTATGAGAGGGGTTAAGATTCCTACTACTGTTGAATAGGCTGAGCTGAACAGCATAGCATCTTCTCTTTGGTGAAATACTGCTAATTTCTTTTCCAATTCCCGGTGAGGTTTGAATGTTCCGCTGATAAAGCGGACTGCTCCCGGCCCGACACCATATTCTTTGGTTGCTTTTTCTTCTTCCCGGATAATTTCTTCTCTTAAGGACATTCCCAGATAAGAATTAGAATTCATTCTGATGAATTCCTGCTCGCCTTTCCTTTTAAGGAAATATCTGGGACCTTTTTCTCCTTCAGCTTTTTTAACTTTAGTTATAATGTATTCTTTTCCTTTTAATCGTCCTTGCTCTTTTAACTCTTTTAGAGTTTTAGAAAGTATTTTCCCTAAATTATCTAATCCCATTTGTATAAAACCTCCATTTTAATTTACCAATTGACCAATTAGCCAATTGACCAATTGGTAAAGAAAAAAACTTGCAGCCCGAAACTTATTACTCATCACTTGTCACTGTATTCTATACGCTATTCGCTGTACGCTCTACGCTATTTTCAGTTTAACTTTCAGTTTTTCAATCATATCCTTAGTGATTGCTTCCAGATCATAATCCGGAGACCATCCCCAATCTTCTCTCGCTGCACTATCATCTAACCGATTAGGCCAGGAGTTGGCAATTACCTGCCGTATTGGATCAACATTATAGTTTATCTCAAAGTCCGGAATGTATTTTTTAATTTCGTTAGCAAGCTGCTCCGGATTAAAACTTTCTGCGGTTACATTATAGGCATTCCTGTGTTTTAATCGGGAAGGGTCAGCTTCCATCAGATTAACCGCGGCTTTTAGACCATCAGGTATATACATCATATCCAGATAAGTATCTTTATCTAAGAAGCAGGTATATTTCTTATTTTTTAAGGCTTCGTAAAAGATTTCTACAGCATAGTCGGTAGTTCCTCCACCGGGAAGGGTAGCATAAGAAATGATTCCCGGAAAACGCACTCCCCTGGTATCTACTCCATATTTTGCATAATAATAATCACAGAGCAACTCTCCTGTAACCTTGGTTAATCCATAGATGGTATTAGGTCTTTGAATTGTCTCTTGAGGGGTATTGTCTTTGGGAGTAGAGGGGCCAAAAGCAGCAATCGAACTGGGAGTGAAGACAGCACATTTATATTCTCTGGCTATTTCCAGTACATTGTAAAGACCGTTAATATTTACTTTCCAGGCTAATTGAGGATTCTTTTCACCGTTTGCAGAGAGAATAGCTGCCAGATGAAATAGAGTATCTATTTTATATTTTTTTATTACGGAATAAATCTCCCGGG
>JBAUBA010000080.1:0-2685 GCA_049676265.1 Atribacterota bacterium | reverse complement strand
CCGTTTTACCCTGCGCTTGAGTTGCCGCCACCGCAATAAGGGGTAATTCATCGATCAAGAAAGGTATATTTTCTTTCTTAATCTCTACTCCCTTTAGTTTTGAATATTCTATCATTAAATCAGCCTGAGGCTCATTCGATTTTATCTGATAATTTAAGATATCGATTTTTGCGCCCATTTTTTTTAGCATTTCGATTATCCCGGTCCTGGTTGGATTAACCCCTGCCTGTTTAATCGTAATTTGTGAATCTTTCAATATACTGGCAGCTGCTATGAAATAAGCAGCAGAAGAAATATCCCCGGGTATAAAAATATCCGCACCCCTTAATTCTTTTCCGCCCATTAATTTAATTTCTGGAGGAGATATTTTAATATCTGCCTGCATAATCTCTAACATTCTCTCGGTATGGTCCCTGGCAGGCAGTGGTTCTTTAATTACTGTCTCGCCTTTAGTATAAAGACCAGCCAATAAGAGAGCAGTTTTTACCTGAGCACTGGCTACCGGCAAAGTATAGTGGAGAGGATTGAGCTTATTTCCTTTAACACTTAAAGGAGTAAATTGACCATCTTTTCTCCCCCATATATCTGCCCCCATTAATCTAAGAGGCTCGACAACTCTTTTCATAGGTCTTTTTCTGATTGAATCATCCCCATTTAAAACAGAATAAAAATCCTGTCCGCTAAGCAAACCGGCCAAGAGACGAATGGTCGTCCCAGAATTTCCCACATCAAGTATATCTTTTGGTTCTTTTAACCCATATAATCCTTTACCCTTTATTTTAACAGAATTATCTTTGCCTAACTCTATTTCTGCTCCTAAAGCCTGCATACACTCCAATGTTTTAAGACAATCCAAAGAATTTAAAAAATTAGATATTCGGGTCTCTCCTCGGGCTATAGACCCTAAAATCAAAGACCGATGAGAGATTGATTTGTCTCCAGGGACAAATATATTTCCTTTTAATTTACTGGCTTTCTCTAAAACAAGTTCCACTTAATTTTTCATCCTCTCTAAATCATATTCAGCAGATGTTCCCAATTCCCGACCTATCGCCTGAACTATCGGCTTGATTTCTTTCATTAATTGGGCAAAAGTATCGAGTTTTAAAGTCTGAGCTCCATCACTGAGCGAACTTTTTGGGTCAGGATGAACTTCGATAAGCAGGCCGTCCGCTCCAACGGCTATGGCAGCTTTAGACATCGGACTTACCAACCTCCATCTACCGGTAGCATGGCTGGGGTCTACAATTATGGGCAAGTGACTCAACCTCTTTAAGGCAGGGACCGCACTTAAATCCAAAGTATTACGGGTATAGTTTTCAAAAGTACGAATTCCCCGCTCACATAATATTACCTCATAATTTCCTTGAGACAAAATATATTCTGCTGATAATAACAGCTCCTCCAAGGAAGCTGACATTCCTCTTTTTAATAATATTGGCTTTTTAATTTTACCCAATTCTTTCAGCAATACAAAATTCTGCATATTACGGGCGCCTACCTGAAATATGTCGGTATATTTACCTACCAGCTCTATCTGGTTAACCGACATCACTTCAGTTACAACTGCCAAACCTGTCTCTTCCCCGGCTTGAGCCAGCAATTTTAAACCTTCCTCCCCTAACCCTTGAAAGCTGTAAGGAGAACTCCGAGGTTTAAAAGCTCCTCCCCTTAATATTTTTGCTCCGGCAGCTTTGACGTAGCGGGCTGTCTCAAATATCTGTTTCTCATTTTCTACCACACATGGTCCGGCCATTATTATCACCTCTTTGCCGCCAATAACTACATCCTTTACTTTAACTGTAGTATCGAAACTCTTAAATTCCCTGCTTGCCAATTTGTAAGGCTTTACGATGCGGATAATTTCTTCCACGCCGTTAAAGGCATAAAAAGGAACAGAAGCTAAATTTTCTACATCTCCGATTACTCCTAAAATAATCCGCCTTTCTCCCCGAGATATGTGTACTTTGTGTCCCATTTCGCGTAATTTCTGTATTACTTTTTCTACATCAGCATCATCGGTTTTGCCATTCATTACAATAATCATTCAGACTCACTCTCCTTTAAATTTAAGGTCTCTTTAACCAAATCTTTTCTTAATATTTCTGCTCCTCTTAAATAGCAATGCTTTATTTCTGTTTGACTTTTTTGGCAATTTATCTGGATCAATACTCGAATACATCTAGGCAGGCTCCCCGGAACATCTATTTCTTGCATATCAAAAAGGGGAACTCTATTCCAGCCTAATTCTCGTGCTGATTGAGCAGGAAAGGCAGCATTTAAATCAGGAGTAACGCTGAACAAAACACTTACTATATCTTCGATTTTGAAATCATTTTCTTTTTTTAAAGTGATTAATAATTCTTTGGTCTTTTTGATAATTTCTTCTTTGGTATTGCTCTCTGCAGTTGTTGCCCCTCTTATTCCTCTTACTAACATACTTCTACCTCCTTTTTTAAATGTGTCAAGGGGACGGTTCTACTGATACAATTTGAGATTGCCCCTCTCCCTCAAATTGTCATTGCGAGGAGCAATGCGACGAAGCAATGACAATTACATTCTTTGCGGGCTTGACGAATCGAGCCCCTACCTCTAATTTTTTTAACAAAATAAAAAAGGCCATAGGAATTTGAAAAACCTATGGCCTTTATATATAAATATATAAAGATATCATAGGCATAAAAC
>JBAUBA010000079.1:0-2598 GCA_049676265.1 Atribacterota bacterium | reverse complement strand
GCCTTTATGAGCTAACATCAGCTCTATTACAGTAGATATTTCACTAAGAGGAAATTCGTCGGTAATTAGCGAATCAATATCAATCGCCTTATTACAAATTAAATTTAAAGCTCTTTTAACATGTCCGGGTGTATGATGAAAAACTCCCTTTATGTTAATTTGGGAATAATGAATTAAACTGGTATCAATAGAAATTTTCGTTCCTCTTTTGCATCCTCCAAAAAGATTCACCGTTCCTCCCTTTCTTATCATCGATATAGTCTGTTCCCAAACCTCTGGTAACCCGACTGCTTCAATTGCTACATCTGCTCCTCTTTTATCTTCAGTAAATTTTTTCACTTCTTCAACGGGATCCTGGACTTTAGAAACATTTATTGCCTTATATACCCCTAATTTCATAGCTAATTTTAATCTCTCCTCATGCGTATCAGTTATGATAACTCTTGCTCCCTTTAATTTAACTAGTTGTAAAAACATTAAACCTATCGGACCTGCTCCGTTTATAACCACTGTATCACCTAAATTAATATTTGATTCCTCAACTCCGTGAACCACACAAGAAAGGGGTTCTAAGAATGCTGCTTCTTTATAGCTTACTGTTTCGGGAAATAATAATAAATTTTGGGACACAATTATTCCGGGAATCTTTATATATTCTGCAAAAGCACCGCTTAATTGAATAAATAAACTATCGCATAAACTATGTTCACCATTTTTACAGTAAAAACAGGAATTACAGGGTGCAGAATTAGCAGCTACTACTCTCATTCCCGGTGTAAAATTTTTAACCTTACTGCCTACTTTTACTATATCACCGGCAAACTCATGTCCAAAAACAAAAGGCGGATTAAATAAATGATGTCCTCTTAAGTAGGTTTTACGATCTGTCCCACAGGTAAGCGCAGCTCTCACTTTTACTAAAACTTCGTCAGGGCCCACATCGGGGATGTTGATATCTTCTAATTTTACCTGGTTAGGTGCATAAAATACAGCTGCTTTCATAGTTTTGTTTTTTAAATTTAAATTTTTATTTTCTATATTTTTTGAAATTGTAAGTCTCCTCTCGTCCTTCTTTAACTTTAATGGCTAAAATAACACTAATTCGTATCGAGTATCATGTATCATGTAAAGAAAAAAACTAGAGAAAAAAGATAGGAAACAAAAGCAATAAATATTTTTTTCTCTCTTTCTTGCTACCCCACTAAATTTCACACTAACCTAATTAATTTATAAAATTAAATCTTGTGTGATTTGGTAATTAAAATATTTCTTTTTAGAATTATATTTATGGTATAGGTATAAATAAATATTTGAATGGGCTCTGCCACTATTCGCGGGGGCATTAATACTTTCCAGGGAATTCCGAATAAAATATTTAAAAAATATGGTATTAAAATAATAGAAGTTATCACCTGCCCCGCGGTAATAGCTATACCCAAATCAAAAACATTAGGTTCTTCTTTTCTCATTAAAATCAAGATGGTCACTGGAATTATTCCGGTTAAAGCAGAAGTTAGAGTAAAGTGAGGCATATAAACCCCTATAGGATTGATAAAATATCCTAATAGGTCGGAAAAGGCTCCTATCAACCCTCCGGCCAATGGCCCAAATATAATACCTCCTAAGATTATGGGTAATTTCCCCAGACCGATTCTGATTCCCTCTACTCCTCCAATAGAAATACGCAAACTGGCTATCCGAGTTAAAATTATACTTAAAGTAATTAAAAAACCCATAGTGGTAATCTTATGGGATGATATTTTCATTTAATCTTCCCCTCCTTGATATAGCATTATTATAATAGATATAGCTTTATATCTGCTACATCAAGAAGAGTCTATGCAAAAAGCATTTTCGATGTAGCAGCGGACGCGATAACCTACCGCAGGATTAAAGAATTTTCCTATAAAAAACTTTTATCCTTTCGTTTAGAGACAACGTCCCATTCTCTAACACTTAACGCAGGTCACCTACTCTGACGAAATATCCTATTTGTTTTGTATTCAGCTTACCTCCTTTACAAAATACTATGATGCATATTATCTATTAAATTAATTTCTTTTCTGTATCTATAATTTTTAGAAAATATAAGTTTATCTTCTTTAGTAGATAACGGAAACTAAAATTTTTAATCATTCTTTTTCTAAAAACACCTTGTTCTTTAAAATTCCAATCCCTTCGATTTCTACCTCTACTTTATCCCCTGCTTCCAATTGTCCTACTCCCGAAGGAGTTCCGGTAGCAATTATATCTCCTGGGAACAGAGTCATTATTTTAGAAATAAAACTGACTATCTTATCAACTTTAAAAATCATATTACCAGTGGAAGAATCCTGCATCAGCTGACCGTTCTTATAAAGTTTTATTTGAAGATTGTCTGGATTTAAATCAGTAGAAATAAAAGGTCCGATGGGCGCAAAGGTATCAAATGATTTAGCCCTGGTCCATTGCTCATCTTTCTTTTGTAAATCTCGAGCAGTTACATCATTAAAGCAAGTATACCCTAGAATATTTTTAAAGACATCTTCAGGTTCAATATCTTTAACTTTATTTTTAATAATTACTGCTAATTCTGCTTCAAAATCTAATTGTTTACTC
>JBAUBA010000078.1:0-3151 GCA_049676265.1 Atribacterota bacterium | reverse complement strand
TTAAAGTATAGGAAAAAATATGATAGACTCAGTCTTTATGTACCTGGCATTTTTTATTGCTTCAGGTATTAGCTCCATGATCGGCATAGGTGGCGGAGTACTTTACGTTCCCATTTTATTAGCCTTTGGTTTTCCTTTTTATCAAGCTGTAGCAATTAGTATTTTTACAATTATGGCTCTCTCTGTTTCAGCTTCTTTAATATATTACCGAGCTCAATTAATAGATTGGAAATTAGCTTTAACAATTGAACCTTTAACTGCTGTTATGTCTCTTGTGGACGGATATTATTTTTCCTTTATTCAAGTTAAAGAATTAAAAATATTATTCATTTTTGATTCTGATTGTTTCCAGATATTTTATGCTAAAACCTATTAAAGAAATTCAAAATAAAATTATTAATAAGAGAAAATGGGGTTTTTGGCAGAGAAAATTTGGAGAAGAAGAATATTCAGTTAATCTTATAATCGGACTTCCGCTTTCTGCTCTGGCCGGTTTAATGGCGGGTTTATTAGGCATCGGGGGAGGAGTAATTAAGGTACCTTTAATGGTTTTGCTGTTGGGAGTCCCTATGAAGCTTGCAGTGGGAACTTCCTGCCTTATGGTAGGGGTAACTGCTCTATTTGGTTTTTGGGGACATTTTTTTGCCGGACAATTTGAACCCAAAATGGCTTTAATTCTGGCTTTAGTAGTTTTTGCCGGAGCTCAAACCGGTTCTCGGATATCTATAAAAGCGGATAAAATTTTATTGAAAAAAATTTATGCTATTTTTCTTTTTCTAATCTCTGCCTGGATGATGGTAAATGTGTTAAAATAATTAATAAAAAGAGGTAATGATTAATGAGAGTTATCGGTATAATAGGGTATAAAAAAAGTGGTAAAACTACTTTGACAATAAAACTATCTACTGAATTAACGAAAAGAGGCTATAAAGTAGCAGTAGTAAAACATATTAACGAAGACCTTGACTTGGCCAATTCGGATACTTCAAAATACAAAGAAAGCCTAACCCAGGTAGCGGCAATTACCCCCAAAGAGTCAGTAATATTTCTAAAGAATAAAAAGAATTTAGAAGAGATTATAAAATATTTCGAAGCCGATATTGTCTTAATAGAAGGTTTTAAAAAGGAAAAAACTTTTCCTAAAATTGTGTGCCTAAAAGAGGAAAGCGAGAAGGCCGAATTGCTTGATGGATTACAGCTTTGTACGGCTGGTTTTGTTTCTAATGAGTTAAACCCGAAGCTTTGCGACTTTAATATTTTAAATGATGAGGATATAAAAAAGATAGCAGAGATAGCTATTAATAAATCATTTAAACTACCTAACCTGAATTGTGGGGGATGTGGATATCAAGATTGTTATGGTTTAGCTCAGGAGATTGTTAAAGGAAATAAAACTCTCGATGATTGTCCTTCTTTAGAACCTTCAACTTTGGTAAAAGTAAATGGGAAGATAATCTCAATGAATCCCTTTATAGCTAGAATTGTAAAAAACACCATTACCGGACTTTTGTCTTCCCTGAAAGGTTTTATTAAAGGGGATATTGAGATAAAGATAAAACAAAAATAAGTTCGTATCGAGTATCGCATGAAGAAAAAGAGCGAATAGCGTAGAGAGTATACATTACTACCTGGTTGATGAATTAATATCAAACTAATTAACCAGTAACTAAGTAACTATTTAACCAATGGGGAGGTGATTTTTAAAATGTCAGTAGTAGCGATTAAACCAAAAACAAATAGCAAGAAAGAGACAAAAGAGGAAATAATCTATGATGCCATAATAATCGGAGGCGGTCCTGCCGGTTTAACCGCAGGTATTTATCTTAGCCGGGCCAGAATGGATACTTTATTAATTGAAAAAGCCATGCCTGGCGGGCAGGCAATCCTTACCGAGATTATTGAAAATTATCCTGGCTTCCCTCATGGCATTACAGGACCTGAATTAATGCAAAAAATGGAGGAGCAGGCTGTCCGATTTGGCTTGAAAATAGAATACGGGGAAGCTGTAGAATTTAAAATAAAAGAAGACGCGGAAGATAAAGTAAAAATAGTAAAAATCAATAATCAAGAATATAAAACCCTAACTATTATTCTGGCTTCCGGGGCAGAAGCGAGCAAATTAGGTATTCCCGGAGAAGAAGAATTAAGGGGGAGAGGAGTTTCTTATTGTGCCACCTGTGATGCCCCCTTTTTTAAGGACCAAAAGATAGTAGTAGTTGGTGGAGGAGATGCTGCAATTGAAGAAGCTTTATATTTAACTAAGTTTGTTCGAGAAGTAACTATTATTCACCGTCGAGATAGATTAAGAGCAACCAAGATATTACAGGAAAGAGTTTTTGTTAATAAGAAAATAAATTTTGTCTGGGATTCAGTAGTAACAAAAATATTAGGTAACGAGAAAGTGGAAGGTGTTTTGGTTCAAAACAAAAAAACAGGTGAAGAAAGGGAAATATCCTGTCAGGGCGTTTTTGTTTTTGTGGGGAACATCCCTAATTCAAAATTCCTAAACGAGTTAATAAAATTAGACAAAAAGGGTTATATTTTAACTGATGATAATATGATGACCTCACAAGAAGGCATCTATGCTTGCGGAGATGTTAGAAAAAAGCTCTTAAGGCAGGTGGTTACCGCCTGTGGAGAGGGAGCTACTGCTGCTTTTGCTGCCCAGAAGTATATCGAAGAATTAAAAGGTACTTCCTATAAATAATACTAAGAAAGGATAGAAAATGGAATTTGGAATATCAACTATGCCCCTTGAGGATTATCAATTAAAATCAAAATTGCCTCTACTTAAAGAGGTGGGGGTAAAATATATTGAAGTAAAACCTAAAGAAGGACATTTCAACTACCATGACCCCAAATATCTGGATGAAATATCTAAAGAATTTAATAAGAATGGAATAAAAGTAATATCAATGCATATGCCTACTAATGGTGTAGATATTTCCTTGATTGAGGAATATGACCGGATATGGTCTGTTCGGGAAGTGGAAAAAACAGCTCTTGCCTTACTAAGATTAGGAGGAGAAATTTTAGTAGTTCATCCGGGAAGTGAAATTGAAGATAAAAAAACGAGAAAAGCGCGTCGAGAAAAGAGTGAGCAAAGCTTAGAAGAACTATTAAAATTTTGTGAACATTGGGGGATTAAGAT
>JBAUBA010000077.1:0-3497 GCA_049676265.1 Atribacterota bacterium | reverse complement strand
ATTTATGCCAGTAGGCACTCAGGCTACAGTAAAGGCAATGACCCCTCGAGAATTAGAAGATTTAAGTATTCAGATAATTTTAAGTAATTCTTATCACTTATATTTAAGGCCTGGGCATAATTTGATTACTCAAGCAGGCGGGCTACATAAGTTTATGGGTTGGAAAGGAGCTATTTTAACCGACAGTGGAGGTTTCCAAATTTTTAGTTTAGGAAAACTAAATAAGATAAGTGATGAGGGAGTATCTTTTAATTCTCATATTGATGGTTCAAAACATTTTATAAGTCCTGAAAAGGCGATGGAAATTCAAATGGCCTTAGGTTCTGATATTGCTATGGTTTTTGATGAATGCGCTCCTTACCCTTATGGTAAATATCAGGTAGAAACAGCTGCCCAAAGAACCATTCAATGGGCTAGAAGATGCAAAGAAGCACACCATAGTCACAACCAGAGTTTATTTGGAATTGTTCAGGGAGGTGTTTTTAAAGACTTAAGAATTGAAAATGCTAACAAGTTAGTAGAATTAAATTTTCCTGGTTATGCAATAGGGGGATTAAGCGTAGGTGAACCTAAATCTTTAATGTATGAAGTTTTGGATTATACAGTCCCTTGTTTACCAATCAATAAACCCCGATATTTAATGGGAGTGGGAGCTCCTCAGAGCATATTAGAAGGGGTTGTAAGAGGGATTGATATGTTCGATTGTGTTCTGCCTACCAGAAATGCTAGAAATGGTTCGTTATTTACTTCATCTGGTAAACTGTCTATAACTAACGCTAAATATAAGGATGACTTCACACCTTTAGATAATAAATGCCAGTGTTATACTTGCCGGAATTTTACCAGAGCTTATCTACGTCATTTATATATGTCTAAAGAAATACTTTCTTCCACTTTAGGGACTATCCATAATCTTTATTTTATGTCTTCTTTAATGAAGAATATAAGATTGGCTTTGGCAGAAGATAGATTATTAGAATATAAAGAAGAATTTCTTGCAAATTATTTAGTTTAATTGATTAAAAATTACTTGCTAAATAAAATAAAATTATGTATAATTTAGGAGTATTTTTTAAAATTAAAAAAGAAAGGTGTGATTATAAAAATGGAAGCTCTTCAACAATTTTTACCTTTAATTGTTATATTTGGTATATTTTATTTTATTCTTATTCGCCCACAGCAACAAAAACAAAAAAAACATAAATTAATGCTGGATAGTGTGCAAAAAGGGGACAAAGTGGTTACTATTGGGGGTGTATACGGCATAATCAGGGATATAAAAGGCGATACTTTAACCTTAGAGATTGCCAAAGATGTGGTTATAAATACTACACGCAATGCTATTGGGACAAGAAGGGAAAAATAATACCGCAAGTATTTTTTAAAAAAGAAAGAAAATATATAGAGATAGAAATAACGATAATAATTTAAAGGCAGGTATTTATTTTGTACCTGCCTTTAAATTTTAGCATGTTAACTAAAGAAATATTTTTCTCAAGTATTAGTGTAAACTTTAGTGGGTTAGCAAGACAGAAAAAAAATATTAATTGTTTTTGTTTCCCTTTCTTCTTTTTTTATAGTTTTTTTTCTTCACGTGATACTCGATACGCAATACTCAATACGAATATTAAGCATTCTCGTTGACAAAGAAAATAATATAATATTATAATGATAAGGTTGAAAAACAATATAGTAATATTTAATAAACAAGATAGTAATGTAAGAAAAATTAGAAAGAGAGGATTTTTATATGAATTGGACTAAAACCTTAAGGGTAGGCGGCGTCTTTGTAGTAATTTTTATTGCAATTATATTATCGTTTCCTCTAAACGAAAAGATAAACTTGGGATTAGATTTACAAGGAGGTTCCCACGTTATCTTGGAGTGCGTGGATACTCCTAATGCACCAGCGGACAATGATGCGGTAAACAGAGTATTGGAAATAATAAGAAACCGTATTGACCAATTAGGAGTTTCAGAACCGGTAATTCAGAGACAAGGCACAAATCGTATCTTAGTTCAGTTACCCGGCGTGGAAGATCCGGAAGCAGCTGTAGAATTAATTGGTAAAACTGCTCTCCTGGAATTTAAAAGCGAGGAAGGAGAAACCCAGCTAACCGGAGCCCACTTAATAGATGCTAAATCATCCTTTGACCAATTTAGTCGTGCTATTGTTTTAATTGAATTTGACAAAATTGGGGCTAAAGAATTTGGAGAGGCTAGCAAAAAGAGCGTGGGAAAAGTTTTAGCTATTACTTTGGATGGGAAAGAAATATCTGCTCCTGTAGTCCAGGAACCAATTCTCGACGGAAAAGCTCAGATTACCGGAAAATTTACTGTAGAGAGTGCAAATCATTTAGCTTTACTTTTGCGATCTGGTGCTCTCCCGGTAAAAGTTGAAATTTTAGAAAATAGGTCAATTGGACCAACCTTAGGAAGAGACTCCATCTCCAAGGGGATAAAAGCCGGGATAGTAGGATTGATATTGATCTTACTCTTTATGTTAATTTACTATAAGGGGTTTGGGTTAATAGCAGATTTTTCTTTGGTTGTATGTATGGTACTAATTGTGGGAGCTTTAGCTGGTATAAAGGCGACTTTAACTTTACCCGGAATAGCGGGAATGATTCTTACTATTGGTATGGCAGTAGATGCTAATATTCTGATCTTTGAGAGAATAAAAGAAGAATTGAGATTAGAAAAGACTTTTCGGGCTTCTATCGAGGCTGGCTTTAATAAAGCATTCCGTACCATATTTGACGCTAATGTTACTACTTTAATTGCAGCTCTTGCCTTATTTTATTTTGGCTCGGGAGCGATCAAAGGATTTGCGATTACTTTGGGTATAGGTATTTTAGCCAGCATGTTTACCGCAATTGTAGTAACCAAGATTGTTTTAGAAGTAGTAGCTACTAAGTTTAGTTCCAAAGCTTTATTATAGACCTAATTAAGGAGGATATATTTAATGGATTTAATTGGAAAAAAGAAGTTCGATTTTATTAAAAATAGAAGAATAGTATATATTATCTCTGTAGTTATTATCCTGGTCGGTTTAATTTCAATTATTTTTCAAGGATTTAATCTTGGAATCGATTTTGCCGGGGGGACTTTAATTCAAATAAGATTTGATAAATCAGTTTCCACTACCGAAGTCCGAAATGTTTTAAGTGAATTTAATTTAAGCCAAAGCACTATTCAAAATTTATCAGGGAATGAATTTGTGATAAGGACAGAAAAGATTGATTCAGAGCAAAGAAAGGGGATATTGTCAGCTTTTAGAGAGAATTTAACTGATTTAGAGATATTGCGCGTAGAGACAGTAGGACCGGTTGTTGGAGAAAATTTAAAAAAATTAGCTCTTTATGCCCTGCTTTTTGCTTTTATAGGAATTATTCTATATATTACTATGAGGTTTGAGTTTAAGTTTTCTATTGTTTCAATATTAGCGCTTTCCCATGATTGTTTAATTGTTTTGGGTATTTTTTCTTTATTGCAGA
>JBAUBA010000076.1:0-6703 GCA_049676265.1 Atribacterota bacterium | reverse complement strand
CCCGCACAGTCATATGCGGGAATAAACCAATCTGTTGAATCACATAGCCGATATTCTTTCGGAGAATAACCGGATCAAAATCCCGGTTATCTTTCTCGTTGATCAAGATCCTGCCCTCATCAATTTCCACCAACCGGTTGATGGTGCGAAGCAAGGTGGTTTTTCCACAACCACTGGGACCCAGAAGAATGAGCAATTCTCCTCCACAGACTTCCAGGCTGACCTGATTTACCGCGATTGTATGCCCGTACTTTTTTGTAACCTTTTCAATTTTTACACAATCAATCTTGTTAAAGAGTTTTTTCGATATAGCCATTTTTATTATTTATTTCTCACCAATGAATAAATTTATGGAGCGATGAAACCTTTTTCAACCAGGAATTCTTTAGCGATGTCTGAGGCTTCTTTTTTGTCAATATCATACAATCTATTGAGTCTTCGCATCGTTTCGGTATCGATCTGGTCTTCTAATATCTTGAAAATTTTCATCAATTCTTCGTTTTCCGCCATTTCTTTACGCACAATAATAACGGCATCATAAGGTGGTAATGCTCCTTTATCATCTTCTACAATACTCAGGTCATACAGATCTACCCGGGAATCGGTAGTATAGGCACCTATGGCATCCACCTGATTGCTCTTGATGGCTTCATACATTAAGGTTGGCTGCATTTGCCTTACTCTTCCAAAGGTAAATCCGTAGACTTTATCAATCTGCGGTAATCCATCCGGACGGGAAGCAAATTCCGGGTCAGTACCCAGACTTAAATCGTCAGCAAAGGGTTCCAGGTCGCTTATCCGAACAACATTGTTTTCTTTCATCCAATCCTTATGCAGGGCAATGGCATAATCATCTCGAAAACCCAATCGGGCAGCAATGGCTATATTATCCTGTTCCATCAATCCCTGCTCTACTTTTTGATAGATATCATCGGGGTCCCACTGTTCTAAAGGCGGTAATTTAAGAATAACATTATAAGCAGTCCCGGTATATTCCACATAAGCATCAATATTGCCTTTTTTGAGCGCCTCATAATTAATCATCGTTCCTCCGAGACTTTCTTTCACCTCAGTTTGCAAACCATTATCACTCATCAAATGGGCAAGCATATGAGCCAGAATATACTGTTCATTGAATAATTTAGAACCCAGGACAACTTTTTCCGGTTTTTTAAACACGTCAGCAAAAAAGAATATGGCAACAACAATGATAAGCAAAACAATTATAATTATCCATTTCTTGACCTTCATTTTTTAATTCCTCCTTTTATTTTTTATTGGAATAGAAGTTAATGAAGCACTTCGGTTGGTTTATATCTTATTACGATACGATGAAGTAAAAATCCTTTTTTATTTATAATTTATTTATAAAAAATATTTAAAGAGAACATCGATAGAAATTTTTAGAAAATTGAATTGTTCCCTTTTATCAATGATATTATCCGTTAAAGGTTATTGATACTTTTTTAATATCATGTAAGGATTCAACCTTTTCCATAATCTCTTCCTTGATTGCGTTGGCAAATTGATGATTTTCCGGCAAGTCAACATCTATTTTGGCTACCCCTTCTTTTAGTTCTATTTTTTTAATTAAATTGGTGCCTACCAAATCGAGACCACTCAAGGGATTCATGACTTTCCTTAATCTTTTCTCGATTGTTTCGAGGGTAGTGGGGGTTTTATCTGTTACCAGACCGTGCTTTTCCTCGTAATTTCTGATGGCTGAACGTAAACCCTCAACCGCCAGTACAGAGCAGTGGGTCTTTATGGCAGGAAGACCACCCAATTCATCTGATGCCTGTTTCCAGCTGATTTTTTTTGCTTCTTCCAAAGTCTTTCCTTTGGCCAATTCGGTAATAATCGAACCGGTGGCAATATTTGAAGCACAACCGTAGGATTCGAATTTGATATCCTGAATTCGCTTTGTTTTTTCATTCACCTTAATTTGAACCGATACCATATCTCCGCAAGCAGGACTTCCTTCCATGGCTTTTCCATCTGCATCTTCAATTTTTCCAACATTACGGGGATGTCGAAAATGTTCTAATACTTTTTCGTTATAGGGAAATTTCATTAAATTAAACCTCCTTTTAATCTTTGCCCAAAGGACTGATTTTTCTTAATTCGCCAATGACCTCTTTTAGCGTCTTTATTAATTCATCTATCTCCTTCAGATTATTGTATCGTCCCAGGGTAAAACGAATGGAGCCATGTGCCCTTTCGTGGTCCCCGCCGATACCTAAAATAACATGGCTTGCCTCCAGTGAACGGCTAAAGCAAGCCGAACCAGTGCTTACCGCAAAACCATGCATATCTAAATGCAAGGTTATGGATTCCCCTTCTATAAAATGAAAGGTAATATTCGCATTTTGGGGTGTTCTCCTTTCAGGATGCCCATTTAAAGTAGTTTGGGAAATTTCTGCTAAAATATGACTGATTAAATGGTCCCTGAGAGAAATCAATTGTTCATTCTCTTTGTCAGTGACCAATTCAACCGCTCGCGCAAAACCTATGGCACCGGGAATATTTTCCAAACCTGCTCTTCTGTTAAATTCTTGAAAACCCCCGTCCATCCATTTGGTTAAAGGCGTGCCTTTGCGAATATAAAGGCCGCCAATCCCTTTGGGACCATGAATGGTATGAGCAGCGACTGAAATTAAATCTACCGGTATCTTTTTTACATCAATTGGCATTCGCGTAAAAGTATGGGTTGCGTCGGTATGAAATAAGATCTTCTTCTTTTTACAAATTTGGCTTATGGCTTCAATGTTTTGAATGGTCCCGATTTCCTGATTGGCATGCTGAATGGATATCAGCGCGGTATCTTTCGATATTGAACCTTTAAGCTGTTCTAAATCAACAAAACCATATTTATCTACATTCAAGTAAGTTACTTTTATTCCCTGTTTTTCCAAGTTTTTTGCACTATATAGTATCGGAAAGTCTTCTATTTTGGAAATAATCAAGTGATTTTTATTTTGCTTTTGGAGTGCCATCATCACACCCTTAATTGCCATATTGCTGGATTCGGTACTTCCGGAAGTAAAAACAAATTCCTCGGGAGCTGTATTAAGCCTTGAAGCAATTACTTCGCGGGCTTTCTGCAATGCTTCTCTGGCTTCTATGCCCTGAGAATATCCAAACTCCGAAGTAGCTACTGCATAAGTATCAAAAAAATAGGGTTGCATTGACTCTAAAACACGCTCATCCAGTCGGGTTGCAGAAGCATTGTCCAAATAAATCATTTTTTCATTAAACATAAATATTTCTCCTTAAATAAAAAGATTAATAGTAGATTCTCTTGCTTCCTGAATATAAGTTCCTACCGCTCCGTATTCAGTAATTAAATCTTCTCTTAAATCTTCTTTTTTTATTCCCATGATTTCCATGGTCATTTCACAGGCAATAATCTTTCCGTCCAATTCCTTGAAATCTTGTATCAATCGCTCTAATGATGAGACATTAGCTTTATTCATGCGCTGCTTAATCATCGATTTTCCTATGCCCAACATATGCATTTTTGAAAGAGGCCCTTTTTCCAGTCCTCCCCTTTGCAGCCGTTGTAGTCCCCAGAAAGTAAAGAAAAGTGAAGCTTCCATTCCCATGGAAAGAGCACCATTCGCAATAATCAAGGCACTATAAATCTTGTCCATATCTCCGCTATGAACCACAATGGTTAATTTCTCTGTCACCTTTTCATTCCTCCTATTTTTGTATGGTAATTACCCATTCCCCTCCCTCTTCTTTTACATCAACCAGTTTCAAACCCAATGCCTTTACAGCCATGGGTATTTCCTTTTTAGATGCCTGGTGAGTGCCTCTTACTTCGATAATGTCTCCGGGAAAAGCTTTACGAATTGCCTTTCTGGTTTCTATTAAAGGAATGGGACAAGTTTCTCCGCAACAGTCAACTTTTATTTTTGACATATCTTTTACCTCCTATAATAAAAATAGGGTCTATACCTTGTCTATTTATTTTTAATAAACTACTTCAAATTCTTCGCAAACCACAAGCATGTCTTCAGAAAATATTTTACTATATTCTTTCAATCCCAGTGTAAAGAATTTCCGGTGTACTTTTCGCCAAAAGGATAAAGTTTTGTCTCCTTCTCCCTCTTTGGCTGCAAATTCTTCCGTTACTTCTTCAAAGGGGATTATATCAACATTTGTTATTTGAATAATACATTGGGCTATCCCCGCCCAATTGATAATGATAATATAATCACCCACTTCAGGAATCGGCTCATTTTCTATTCCATATAGGCAGTGTAAGGAAGCGGTTGCTTTCTTTATACCTTTTTTTACCAGTCCTGCCAATTCATTGGCATCTTCTTCATTGTTACAAAAATACCAGGATTCATAATTTTTACCGGTATTATTTATGTTTTCTCCAATCGTAGATAGATATTTTTTCCACATTGCTTTTACTGTTTTATGTTCTTTTGCCACTTTTAATCATTCCATTTCAGTAGACATTTTTTTATTATACTTTCTTGAAAAATAGCAGACATCTATTTGCCAACTTTCCTCTTGGGGCTTCACTTTTCCTATATTTTAGCACATTCGAGCTGGGAGGGACAAATAACCTGTCTCCCTGTCTCCTTTTTCGTCTTTGCATAGACAATGACAAAAAAATAAGTGCCTGTGCCTATTTCAATTATAAATCAAAAAATAAGATTTTCACTTGCAAATATCATGACTATATGATAAAAGTAGTGATAAAGATAATTATTTCTAATTAACAAAAAATAAATTAACTAATTCATAATCTTTTTAGATAATAAATAATTTTATAAAAGGAGAGTGGATTATGCTGAACATATATAAAACCATTAATTACTTGGGAATCGTTGCATTTTTATTACTCTTCATTGTCTTTCTTCTCGGAATCACTCAAAGCTCCTTTAATTTACATTATTATACCGCTATATTGGCATTTATCTTTGCTTGTTTTCATCTTGGATTAATTATATTTCGTAATTATAAAAAAAAGAGGAGGTAATATTATGAGAAAAAATATCATTGTTTTGTTTTTGGTAATTCTTTTTTTAATGTTCTCGTCACAAGCATTTACTCATCCGGCCAGTAAAGTAACCCTGTTAGTAGAAGGAAAAGTGCTTTATGTAACTGTCAATCATAATGTCAGTAATCCTGAAAATCATTATACTGAAGAAATATTGGTTTTTTTGAATGATAAAGAGATTATTAGACAAATGTTTTTTATACAAACAGGCGATATACAAAAGGTTTCCTATACAATACCTTCTTTGAAAGCGGGAGATAAGGTTACCGTAAAAACGAATTGTAGCAGAGGTGGCAAACGTTCAGGAACAATAACAGTTGAACCTGCTTCTTAAATGCAAGTTACCGGGGTCCAAGTTACCAGGTTCAGGCTTCACAAACTCACAAAATGTAAAATAAAAATAGAAAAATAAAATGTGAAGTCGTGAAGCCTAACCCCATTTTTCTTCAAAGATTTTTTGATTATCATGGAAGATGGCAGCCCTTTTTAGATGTAGAGTTGTAGTAAAAAAAGCAGCAGAGAATCTCTCTGCTGCTTTTTTTAAATAATGTACCACTTTTACCAGTCACAAAGTAAAACATATTGATGTATTATTTTTCGATGGGATATCCTACATCAACCCAGGCTTTGTAATTTCCTATTACCCGATATACCTTCTTAAAGCCTGCATCAACCAGTTTTTGGGAACCCGATATGGAAGGACCATCTGCATGACAGTAAACCAGGTAGGTTTTGGTAACATGCAGCATTGGTATAGCCTTATCTAGAGAGCCATCACCAACCGGATAGTTAATCGCTTTAGGCAAATGACCCATGGCATACGCAGGTGACACGTCAATGGTCATCAAATCTGGTGTTTCCAATATTAACTTTAGTGCTTCCTGTGGTGTAATATCCACATAAGGCATGATCATTGCAATGGGATAACCTGCATCGACCCAAGCCTTGTAATTTCCTACTAGTCGATATACTTTCATTAAACCTGCATCAACCAGTTTCTGGGAACCCGATATGGAAGGGCCATCTGCATGACAATAAACCAGGTAGGTCATATCTTTATCCAGCATCGGTATAGCTTTGTCCAGAGAGCCATCACCAACCGGATGGTTGATGGCAGTTGATAAATGACCCATGGCATAAGCTGGTGATACGTCAATGGTAATCAAATCGGTTGTTCCCAACATTAATTTTAGTGCTTCCTGAGGTTCGACATCCATATAAGGCATTTCTGCACTCACTAAATTTACACCAAGAACAAAAAACGAAAAAGCGAATATTAATAAAAATTTTGCCACTTTCATTTTAAATACCTCCTTAATTTTGAATTATTTAAAATTGCAAGTTAAAATCATTTAGTCAACCTATTTTTATTATTTTCTGTTAATACCCCCTCTCTCTCTTGTAATAAATTGAAATAGACGATTATAATTTCCTTTCGATTAACTACCTGACTATTTCTTTGCGATAAGAGAACAACTATAAAAAAATTAGAGGTAAATAATAACATAAGGTTTTCAAGTAATCTATCCTGTTTTTTTACTTTATAAAGAAAGGTTCTCTCCTATTACCTTTATACAGAAGAAAATATTTAAGTTTTATTAATCTAATGATAGAAAATAGTTAGATGGACGGTTAGCGTAGTTAGAGAATATCATTTTGTGGATCTTTTGGGATAGAGAT
>JBAUBA010000075.1:0-2470 GCA_049676265.1 Atribacterota bacterium | reverse complement strand
GATAATACAGAGTAATAACTTTCCTCTCTCTTTTGGTTAAAAGAGTAAAGCCTTCTTCCAAATTATTGTTTTGTAAGATATTTTCCAATTTATCCATATATTTTCTCCTTTTTCCTCTGTCAGCTTTTTTTATGATTTTGTAGGGGCACAATGGATTGTGCCCTCCCTGTTTTATTGTCTTTCGTTTACCCTGGGCACGATGCATCGTGCCCCTACCTTTGCCTGAATAAGCGTGTCTATATCTTTTTTGGTTTTAAGCCGGATGCAATTTCTATTTTCTGTTTAAAATACCCCCGATAATAGACCCACAATCCCCAGTCTATTCTCTTTTTCATATAACCGGCAAAGGTAGTAGGGGGTTTTTCTTGATACTCATAGACCGCCAGGATAAAGAGCAGTGCCCCCTGCTGGAAGATGTCCTCATATTCCAGGCCGTATCGAGAATACTTTTTGGCTCTTGATTTTAATAAGGGTTTAAATTGATTGAATAATTCCTCCATTGCTTTTACATCTTTTTCTTTAGCACGATGAATTAGTTCTTTTAGTTCGGACATGTAATTTTCTCCTTTCTGACCATTAACCTGCTGGTTAATTGCCTGATAAAATAAGTAATAAGTAATTAAAGATTTGGTGTCTCTGATTTCCCCCATCTTTACTGGCTAACTCTTTCCTCATCACTGCATTTCTGGCTAATGACTATTCACTGTTCACTAACGACTATTCCATTGCCATTAATTTTTGTCTTAGAAATTTAAACCGTTCTCTCACTTCTTCAGTGGAGAGGATTTTTCCCATCACCCTGAACCTCTCCCTACAGCTCTACTCCCCGAGGGGATAGGGGATATACAGGCGGAGAGACTATCTTGAATAAGCTTAATTGCTTTCAAGGCATCTTCGCGAGAGGTCCATTCCGGGGTATCTATGTCATTCCCGCTTCCCTCTATGTCATTCCCGCGCACGCGGGAATCTATCCTTACTGGCCGAGACTCCTGCTCCTTATCTCCCCGGTAATCATTCTGAAGTGCTGTCCTCAGCCATGCGGCAGGGCTTTGAATGTTCTTCCTCTCCAACAGCAGTTCTAATTTCTCTTCAATCTTTCCCGAGGGATATTCTTTTAATATCTTCTCAATAAACTCCTCCTTAAAATCTAATTCAACCATCCGTTCTCTTATTACTTGCCCTATATAGTGCTCCTTGCTACTAAACGGGGCTTGCATCTTTTCTTTTGCCTGTGCGTTGCACCTGTCTGCGTGCGGATACGCACAGGCAGGCGCAGACAGGTCTCCTTCCTCTTTTAATTTTTTAAAATTAACAGCAGCAACAGCATCTTTTTCTCTCTTTGTTGTTGCTGTTAAATTGGTAATGTTAAGATTGGTATTGTTAGGGTGCAAATTTTGGACCTGGTCAAGTGCAATTTTTGGACTTCCCGTGTCCAGTTTTTGGACCCGGCCGGGTCCATT
This sequence comes from Atribacterota bacterium, assembly GCA_049676265.1. Lineage (GTDB taxonomy): Bacteria > Atribacterota > Phoenicimicrobiia > Phoenicimicrobiales > Phoenicimicrobiaceae > Sediminicultor. The sequence continues at coordinate 1,010 of JBAUBA010000075.1, read as the reverse complement.
TTTTGGACTCCTTATAGGAGTAACCTTATAGAGGTTAGAACGATAATTTCCCTGAGCAGTTTTTCTTCCTGCGGTCTTTTTAATCAGGCCATACTCAAGGAGAGTTTTTTGATAACTGATCAGACTATTTTTAGACATATTTAGACTATCGCCTAAAGTGGACAATGCAGGCCAGGCTATATCTTTTTCTTTATGACAATAGGTAAGCAGTTGGATATAGAGTAAAACCGGACCTTTACCCATTACCCTTATCCATTCTGCTAAAAAATTATTTGGCATAATAATATAACCTTCTTTGGATGATTTGGTTTGTCTATTTTGTTTTTCTTTTTGCATATCTTTCTCCTTCATCGAAAATAGTCGTTAGTATTTGGTATTTAGTATTTAGCTAAGAAAAGATAAAAAGACAAGTTTCAGGTTACGAGTTTCAAGTTGCGAGTTGGGATTGCCGCACTCCCTTCGGTCGTTCGCAATGACATTAATGTGTATTTTGTATCTTTAACCGGCAAACCGGGTGACTGGTTAACTAACTACACTTGTTTCCCGCGCCTATACGCTACCCGCTCTATGCTCTACCCTAATTACACCATAAAATAATTTTCCTGTATCGAGTTTTCTACTGAATTCCTACCGAATTCCTACTGAATTTCTACCGAATTTCAAACGAAAGAAAATTATCTGTAAAATAAAAAATCCGAACAGCTTTTTAACTGTTCGGATCTAATTTATTATTTGATTGTTTTGAATAAAATAATATTTTTAATTACATAAAGTTAGGAATTTGTTTCCAATTCTTTTTCTTTAATATCTAGCATTAAACCTCTACCGGGCACTATTTTAAAAATATTACCAATCTTTTTTGCATACCTGCTTTTATTATTCAATGCCTTTAAAATGTCTTTTTTAATTTTACAAATATGATAATTTATACGGGTATAGATTGCATCAGTTTCATCTTCCCATAATTCCTTTAAAATTTCCTCATAGCCCACTACTTGTCCACTATGTTG
>JBAUBA010000074.1:0-5570 GCA_049676265.1 Atribacterota bacterium | reverse complement strand
CGTCCAACCTGGGATGAATATTTTATGGAAATAACTGAATTAGTTTCCAGGCGTTCCACTTGTTTAAGAAGAAAAGTTGGAGCAGTAATCGTAAAAGATAAGCGAATACTTACTACCGGGTACAATGGTGCACCTAAGGGGCTGCCTCATTGTTTGGAAATAGGATGTTTAAGAGAAATAAATAAAGTTTCTTCCGGGGAAAGGCAGGAATTATGCAGGGGATTACATGCTGAACAGAATGCTATTGTACAAGCTGCATTACATGGCTTAAGTATAAAAGATAGCGTATTATATTGTACAACTCAACCTTGCGTTACTTGTGCTAAGATGATTATAAATTCAGGAATAAAGATGATTATTTATAAAGAAAAATATCCTGATGAATTAGCACGAAAGATGCTAAAAGAAGCAGGAGTAGTTGAGATTCATTATGAGTAAAATAAAAATTGCCATGATTTTCGGAACTCGTCCCGAAACCATAAAGATGTTTCCTATAATTTCAGAAATAAAAAAATACCCCCAGCTTATAGATTATAGAATCATAGTTTCTGCTCAACATCGGGAAATGTTGGATCAGATGTTAGAAATTTTTCAGATTAACTCTGATTACGATTTAAATATTATGGAACAAGGTCAATCTTTATCAGATATTACCAAGAATTGTCTTTTAGGCATTGGAAAAATCTTAAAAGAAGAAAAACCGTCTATGGTGTTAGTACAAGGTGATACTACTACTGCCTTTGCTGGAGCCTTAGCTGCTTTTTATGAGAAAATAAAAATAGGTCATGTAGAAGCCGGGCTTAGAACTAACAATAAATATTATCCTTTTCCTGAAGAGGTAAATAGACATCTAACCAGTGTGCTGACTGATCTCCACTTTACCCCCACCAAACAATCGTGTGAAAATTTGCTTTCCGAAGGAGTAAAAAAAGAAGATATTTTTATCTCTGGAAATACTGTGATAGATTCTCTGTTATTAATGATTAAAGCGAACTATATATTTAGAGAATCTCAATTAAAAGATAAAAAAATATTCGAGAAAAAGATTATTCTAGTGACCATGCACAGAAGAGAGAACTGGGGAGAACCGTTAAGAGAAACTTGTCAAGCAATAAATAAAATAATTAACAAACATTCTGATATATCCGTAATTTTCCCTCTGCATAAAAATCCTGAAATAAGAAGGAATGTTCAGGAAATCTTGCAAAATAAAAAAGATATTTTTCTTCTCGATACTTTAGATTATGATGATATGATTAACTTAATGTCCAAATCATATATTATACTTACAGACTCTGGCGGGATACAAGAAGAAGCGCCTTCTTTGGGTAAGCCAGTATTAGTATTACGGTATGAAACAGAAAGACCGGAAGCAGTTAAAGCGGGTGTGGTAAAACTGGTTGGAACTAACGAAGAAAGGATTTGTAGTGAAGTTGATTTACTCTTAAACAGTCGAGAAAAATATGCGGAAATGTCAAAAAATATTAATCCTTACGGAGACGGAAAAGCTTCAGAAAGAATTGTTAAAAAAATACTATACAATTTTAATTTAATCGATCAAGAGCCTGATGAATTTAAAGCAAAATAAATATTTAGGCATTCAGTAGCCAGGAGTCAGAATTCAGAATTTATTCGACCTGTTTTATTTTGGTATTTTTTAAACGGGTTTGATGAATCAAATCCCTACACTTAACTTCTTAAAACTTTGCGATTTTAGTCATTCTGTTCTACACGATACGCAATACTCGATACACGTTATGATTTTATTCTGGCTCCTGGCTACTGACTTCTGAATTCTGTTTTTTTACGAGATACGATTTTATTCTGAATACTGGCTCCTGGCTCCAAGATTCTGCTTTCTTAACGAGATACGAATTTTACCCATGGTTTTTATTTCTCTACCATATACCATACACTAAATTATGTTATAATATTTTTATTAATAATATTTATTTAATAGTGAGTGGTTATCGCGTTGTCAGCTACTGTTATTAGCTAACAACTATTCACTAACGACTAACGACTATCCAAAGGTGTCCTAATTTATGTTTCCCATTTATGATGATGTACCAACAAAAAAATTTCCCTTAATAACAGTAGCATTAATTGTGCTGAATTCAATAGTATATTTATATCAAGTATCCTTAGGTGAAAGGTTCGCTGAATTTATCTATTCAATGGGTTTGCTTCCTTTTGAAATTACTCATCATATCGATCTTTTGCCTTCCGGTCCATCACCTATTTATTTAACTATATTTTCCTCTATGTTTATGCATGGCAGTATTGTTCACTTATTAGGAAACATGTTATTTTTATGGATATTTGGAAATAATGTAGAGGATTATTTAGGTAGAAAAAAATTTGTAATCTTTTATCTTTTTTGTGGAATAATTGCTGCCCTCACACAAATATTTATTAATCCTGATTCTAAAGTACCAATGGTTGGAGCAAGTGGGGCAATAGCCGGTGTGTTAGGAGCGTATTTATTGCTCTATCCCCGAGCTAAAGTAACTACGGTAATTATCTTTGGTTTTTTTATAAGATTGATTAAAATTCCTGCGGTAGTAGTATTAGGTTTTTGGATAATATACCAATTTTTATATGGCATATCTTCTTTGGCGGTTAGAACAGGAGAGGGTGGGGTAGCCTGGTTTGCTCACATTGGCGGCTTTATTTGCGGGGCTGTCTTAATTAAATTATTTAAACCGTTTGTCGAAAGGAATATCTAGCGGATAGCAATTGCGTATTGCGTATTGCGTATCGCGTATCGCGTATTGCGTGAAAATATGGAAGTCAGAAGTCAGAATCCAGGAGCCAGAATATAGTAGTATATCGTATGTCGTATATAGTTAACTAGAATAAAGGAAAGAGAGAAGATGGTATCGTGTATACAATACATTTCCTCTCCCCTTGGAGGGAGAGGGTCAGGGTGAGGGGGAGATAAACGCGATACGCAATACGAGATAAGATTGATAAATATACTTAATTAAGCTATAATTTTAAAAATATCTATAAAAATTAGTATAAGAAAAAGGAAGGGATAAAATATGATAGGCACTATTACCTTAAACCCTGCGATAGATGTGATTTTAGAGGTTAGTAATTTAAAAATAAATCATTACAATAAAGTTCTAAATGCCCGTACAACTTCTGGTGGTAAAGGGATAAATGTGTCTAAAGCTGTTAGGGGATGTGGTAGAGAAACTATCGCTGTCGGATTTTTGGGAGGCGGCAGAGGGAGAATAATAGAAGAAGAACTAAGAGGGCTGGGCATAACTACTAATTTTTGGCATATTGAAGAGAAGACTAGAACCAATACAATTATTTCAGATAAAAAAGCGGGAGAGCATACCTTACTTAGTGAGCCAGGACCTAAAATTACAGAATATGACTTAGAGATGCTAAAATCAATCTTCTATCGGGTTATGTCTCAATGTAGTGCAGTTACATTATCTGGAAGTTTGCCTCGAGGAGTTCCTGTAAACATATATGGCGATTTAATTTCCATTGCCAAGGAAAGAGGAGTAAAAACTATTTTAAACACTTCCGGAGAACAATTTATACAAGGTTTAGAGAAAAAGCCTTTTTTAGCAAAGCCCGACCTTCGAGAAAGCAATCGAGTTTTTGGAATTAAAATTGATAAGGAAAGAGATGCGATTAAAGCAGCAAAAGAAATTGTGCAGAGAGGGGCAGAAATTGGTGTAGTTTCTCTGGAACAAAAAAAAGATATAATTGCTACCCGAGATGAAATATGGTTTGCCGAGACTAACTATCATGAAATCGTAAATTTGATTGGAGCAGGCGATGCATTGATTGCAGGATTTGCAGTTGCCTTAACCGAAGAGGGGAAAAACCTTGAGGAAGCAATAAAATTTTCTATGGCCTGTGCTTTAGCCAGTGCACTAAGAGAAGAAGAGGAATTTAGTTCAAGAGAAGAGGTAGAGAAATGTCTTCAATGTGTGAAGATTAAGAAATTATAAAGATAGATATTGAGAGGAGACACTCTAAATTGAAAATAAAGGATATTATGATTCGGGATGTTACCAGCGCTTTAGCCACATGTAAATTGGTGGATTTGATAGGTATATTATCCAGACATAAAATTGCCGGGCTTCCGGTGGTTAATAATAATCAAGAGGTTGTCGGATTTATATCTCTACACGACATAATCAGAGCTACTCTACCGAATTATTTAGGAATTATAAATAGTGATTCCATTCTTTCTGAATTTATACAATTATCTAAAAGTTTAAAAGAATACTCTCAACATCCAATTGAAGAATTTATGAGAAAAAATATTGTTACTATCGATGAAGATAACAATGAAGTTTTAGCAGCGGATTTGCTAATTGGAAATGAAATTCAAAGACTTCCTGTCTTGCGAAATGGGAAATTAGTGGGAATAGTAACTCTAACTGATATTTGCCGAGTGCTTATGAACAATAATGAAAATAATAACTAATTAAAATTGCCGAGGTATATAATGAAAAAAGGGTTATTTATAACTTTTGAAGGGCTTGAAGGCTGTGGGAAAACTACCCAGGCAAAGATGCTTTTCGATTTTTTGATTAAACAAAAAATTCCTTCTATCTATACTAAAGAGCCGGGAGGAACAAAGATTGGAGATAAAATACGTAAAATTCTTCTCGACCAAAAAAATGATGGTATGGATTATAAAAGCGAAATGCTATTATTTTTAGCTTCTCGGGCAGAAAATGTCAGATTAATAATTTTACCAGCATTAGAAGAGGGGAAGGCAGTTATATCTGATCGTTTTTATGATTCTACCACTGCTTATCAAGGGTACGGAAGAGGTATAGATTTAAAAATTATAAAGCATCTAAATAACTTGGTTGTGGGGAAAGCCATTCCTGATTTAACCTTCATCTTAGATATTGATCCATACGAAGGATTAAGGAGGTCAGCTTCTTTTGGTAATTCGCATGAAATGCGATTCGAAGAAGAATTTTTAAATAAAAAAATTATCGAAGGAAAATTATTTTTAGAAAGAGTTCGACACGGCTATTACCAATTATCTCGTGAAGAAACAGGAAGAATTAAAATAATTGATGCTAACAGGAGCAAAGAAGATATATACAACGAGATAGTTGAAATTGTAAAAAGAAAATTAAAAGAAAGTGTATAGCGTTCAGCGTAGAGCGTAGAGTAAAATTAGCGTTGAGCGTTTAGCGTATAGCGGATAGTTAGGGAAGAAGGAGCCGGAATACAAAAAAGTATCGAGTATATAGCAAAGAAAGAAAAAGTTGCAAGGTGCAAAAGGTAGTATATCATACAGAATGATTTATCTTAAACGCGATACGCAATACGCGATACGTAATACGAGAATAAGGGAGTCGTTATGTCCTTTAATGTTATCGTTGGACAGGAAAGAGCAATAAAAATACTGATCAAATCTCTAAAAGAGAATAAAATCTCTTCATCTTATATTTTTGTCGGAAGCGAAGGGACCGGGAAAAAGCTAACGGCTATAGAATTTACCAAGGCGGTAAATTGTTTAAACCTTAATAAAGATTTAGAAGCTTGCGAAGATTGTCAATCGTGTAGTGAGA
>JBAUBA010000073.1:0-4197 GCA_049676265.1 Atribacterota bacterium | reverse complement strand
GAATTATTGAGCTAGTACAAGCGTCTCCTGTCACAGCATAGGTAATGATAAAGAAAATAGGTGTCTGCCCTATTATTAAGAATTTCTCCTGGTGAAAGAGGGTATACCAACGGAGATGATTCGCTGTTCCTTGCGCCTTAAAAACTTTAAGGATTAATGGTATTAATAAAGAGTTGAATTACTTTTGCTCCGCCGATAAATGTCCCTGCCATACTTCCCAGATTGGCAAAAGCCACTACCAGTAATATTTTAGTAACCCGATTATGGAAAAAGTCTTTAAGTGTAGTGATATTTCCCAGCTGTTCGAAATCTTCTACCCGGGGACGTCTGATTAGGGCTTCCACAATACCGGCAAACCACCCGGCAGCTAAAAGAGGATTTAAAGAACTAAAAGGAGCTGCGGCAAAGGCAGTAAGAATAGAGAGAGGGTGTGCCATAGCTATCAATGCCCCCAGGGCAGATAGAGAGCCGTTCCATAAAAACCATTGAGTAATTTGGTCAAAACCGGCAGGGGGAGAATAGGTAAAAGTAGAGGCGATAATAGCAATTATTGCCAGAGGGATACCCCAAACTAATACTTTTAGGTAGTTAGAAGTAGGGGGTATTTTGGTGAGGGCAATTAAATCATGCTCTTTATCTATTTCTTTTTTAATTCCCGGTACATGTCCGGCACCAACAATAGCAATGATTTTATTACCCGGAGCCAGTTTTATTTTTTCAGCCAGGTATTGATCTCTTTCATCTATTAAAGTGCTTTTCAATCGGGGGAATGAACGGGCTAATTCGCTTAAAGCCACGGTAAGAACATCTTCTGATTTTAGCCTTTCAATTTCTTCTTCCGAGATTTTTTCTTTGCCGAACATACTGAAAATTAGCATAAAAAGTATACGCATTTTCCCCCAGAGACTGAGCTTTTTCCAGATGCGGGTAAAAGTGACCTGGATATCTCTGTCGGCAAGAACCAGATGGGCATTAGTCTCTTTTGCTGATGAGATAGCTTGTATCATCTCCTGACCCGGATTAATCCCTAATTGCTGAGCTAATCGTTTCTGAAAAGAAGATAAAATCAAATTAACCAGGAGAAGCAGGGCCTTTTTTCGTTTGATTATGGTGATAATATCCATATTTTTCCATGTATTCGGATTGTTTATGCTATTATATCGGGCAGGACATAATTCTACGCAGACACTATCCGGCTTTTCTTGCTCAATTAATTCTTTCACTTCTTGAGCACTATCTTTAGAAACGTGAGCAGTGCCTACTAATAAAATTTCTTTTCCCTCTTTTTTTAATATATGGATATTTTTGCTATTCAGTAACAATTGTTTATTTCCTCCGGATAAAATAAAGTGAATGTATTTATGTCTATAAAATTGAATTAATATTATACCACAAAAGAAATTGTAAAGAATAATTTTTTTGTGGGCGGGGAATTTTAATTTTCGTTTGAAATTAGGATTTACTCTATTGACATCCATGAAAGTTTATTGTATAAGAAATATAAATAAAAAAGTAATCATGTAGATTTTTATTAAAGTAAAATTTGCTCAAAATTTTAAAAAATATAGAGGAGAATCATGAATCAAAAAACTACTTCGGACAAACCTCCCCAGCGAAGGAAAAACGGTAAAGACCGAAAAGTATTTTTAGGTCCTGTCCCTGACCTTGAAGAACACGTTCGCCCGGACTGGTGGAGCCGTATCTTTAATTATCTTTATTTAAAAACTGATGGGGATGTAGTAGATGACTTGAGTATAACCTCTCGTGAGATTGACTTATTTTTAAATATTCTAAAACTCTCGCCAGAGGATAGAATCCTTGACCTGTGCTGTGGACAGGGTAGACATTCTCTTGAATTGGCTAAGAGAAATTTTAAAAATATTGAAGGACTAGATCGCTCCCATTATCTAATCCAAAAAGCTAAAGCACGTGCAAAAAAGGAAGATATAAATATCAAGTTCAGAGAAGGTGATGCCCGCAAAATTCTCTCTCCACCCGATACTTTTGATGTTGTAACCATATTGGGTAATAGCTTCGGCTATTTTGAGACTATCCAGGATGACCTGAGAGTGCTAAAGGAAGTATTTAGAATTTTCAAACCTTGGGGAAAGCTTCTTATTGAGATTACCGACGGAGAGTATTTAAAGGAGCATTTTCAAAACAGATCTTGGGAATGGATAGACAAAAAACATTTTGTTTGTAGAGAGCGCTCACTCTCTCTTGATAAGCAACGCCTTATATCCAGAGAAGTTATTACGCATATAGAAAAAGGCGTGATAGCAGACCAATTCTACGCAGAAAGACTTTACTCCAAAGAAAGTTTAACTCGTCTTTTGAAAACAGCTGGTTTCAGTGAAATAACTTTCCACGGTCAAATCTCTCCTGATTCCAAGCGAAATCAAGATTTGGGTATGATGGAAAGATGTTTAATTGTTACAGCGGTAACTAAAAAAGAATGGACACCTGTTAAAAAGAAGCTCAAAAAAGAGCTAAAGAATGTTGTAGTAATTTTAGGAGACCCTCACAAAGCAGACCCTATAAAGCCTTCTACCACCTTTGATGATGATGATTTTTACACTATAGATCAATTAAAATCTGAATTAAGGGAACTGAAAGATTTTCATTTTACCTATCTAACCAGTCACGATACTTTAATACAGGACTTAATGAAGATGAAAGAAAAGGCGAAAATAGATATTGCCTTTAATCTGTGTGATGAAGGTTACAATAATGACGCACAAAAAGAGCTTCATGTGCCCTCTTTGCTGGAAATGCTCGAAATACCATACACTGGTTCAGGTCCCCAATGTCTTGCTTACTGTTATGACAAATCATTAGTACGTGGAATTGCAAGGGAGATGGAAATCCCAGTACCGGAAGCTTTCTTTATTAAACCCGAGGACACTACCTTTGAATTGCCCTTTAGTTTTCCGGTAATTGCAAAACCTAACTTCGGAGATTCCAGTTTTGGGATTACCCAGATGTGCGTTGCAAATAGTTTTGAGGAACTGGTAAATGCTATCTCAGAGATCAGGGAAAAATTTGGTTACGATAAACCCATTCTGATTGAGGAACTTCTTACCGGAAAAGACCTTAGTGTCGGGGTAATAGGAAATCCTCCTGAATCCTATACGGTCTTACCTATCATTATGGCAGATTATTCATTGCTGCCAGAAAACTTGCCACAGATATGCGGTTATGAGTCTAAGTGGCTCCCGGAATCACCTTACTGGAATATAAAATCTACTACCGCTGACCTTTCGGAAGATGTAGAAAAATTTATTATAGAGTGTTGTTTGAAATTATCCGAGAGGTTGGAATGTAAAGATTACTGTCGATTCGACTGGAGAGTTGATGCTAATGGCACCCCAAAGCTGCTTGAAGTAAATCCCAATCCAGGTTGGTGCTGGGATGGTCATCTTGCCAAGATGGCTGAGATTACAGGGATATCATATGGTAATACGTTAAAAATGATTTTACAAGCAAGTGAACAACGATTTGGCAGGCATAATCTATAATTATCAAGCTATACAGACGTACTTTGTTAAGGAAATGTCAAGGGGACGTCCTCTTTACATAGAAATAAAAACCTACCAGAGGGCCGTCCTCTGGTAGGTTTTTATTTTAAAAATAATTTCTTTTCAATAATTTTCTCGGCGATTTGAACGGCATTTAGAGCGGCACCTTTTCGCAAATTATCGGAAACTATCCACATAACCAGGCCGTTTTCGGTAGAGATATCTTCTCTGATTCTGCCTACAAAGACTTCATCCTTCCCCTCGGCAAATAAAGCCAGGGGATATTTTAATTTGTCCGGATTGTCAATCACTTTAACCCCGGGGAAGGCACTCAATATTTCCCGCGTCCTCTGAAGAGAAATTTTCTTTTTGGTTTCTATATAGACTACTTCCGAATGGGCCCGGTAAACCGGGACTCTCACTGTGGTGGCAACTACTCGAATATGATTATCTCCCAATATCTTTCTGGTTTCGTCTAACATCTTCATTTCTTCAGAAGTATAGCCATTCTCTTGAAAAGCACCGATATGGGGGAGTGCATTATAAGCTATCTGATAAGGATAGACCTTGATTTCAAATTCTTCGCCTTTAGCAATAGAAGTAGATTGATTCTTTAGTTCTGCTATGGCTTCTTTCCCGGTTCCGGAAACGCTCTGATAAGTAGCTACAACCACTCTTT
>JBAUBA010000072.1:0-3284 GCA_049676265.1 Atribacterota bacterium | reverse complement strand
ACTTGCAATATATAGCAATTTCTTTTATAATTATTCAACATATTTCTATTTTATATATAAGAAAACTATCTCATGAATGATAATTTAGATTAAATTTACTAAAAATGCTTGAAAACACTGTTTTTTCTTAAAAAAATTAAAAATAATTTCTAAAAAAAGAAGGATTTTTAAAATACTTGTCGTATAATTATATAAGTAACACTCATGAAATGCTTAGAAATACTAGTATTTTATCTATTATTAGGATACTTTTAAAAATGAAAGGAGGTGAAAATAGTGAATAAAGGCGAATTAATCGATATGGTAGCAGGTGATGTTGGTTGTACTAAACGAGAAGCTAAAATAACTGTCGAATGTGTATTTGAAAATATTACTGGTTGTTTAGCAAAAGGTGACGCAGTTAGATTAGTAGGTTTCGGAACTTTTGGTATTAGAAAAAGAGCTGCTCGAATGGCAAGAAATCCACGTACTGGCGAAAAAATCCAAGTATGTGCTATGAACGTACCTTTCTTTAAAGCAGGCAAGGAATTAAAAGGTAAAGTAAAATAATAAAATATTTTGATTATACTAACAAGTTAAATGTAAATAGGCCTATCCAGGTAATTTTTAAAACCTGATAGGCCTATTCCTTTGATATATTAACTACTTCTTTTCTTCTATATGCACACCCTGAATGTTTACATTTATCCCGGTAACCTTAAGTCCGGTTTTGGTTTCTAACTCCCCTTTTACCTTCTTCTGAATTTCTTTAGCTACATCGATTATTATGGAACCGTACTCTAAAATAACCGAAATAGTGGTAGAAACTTCTTTGTTTTCTCTAAGATCAACATTTATCCCTTTTTCTAATTCTTTTGTCCCCAATAAAGTTCCTATCCCGCCTTTGGCGCGAGTAGCTAATCCAGCCACTCCAGGTATGCCGATTACTGTTCTGCTAATTATGGTCGCTATTACCTCAGGTACGATATTAACTTCTCCTAAAATTTCCTTGGCCTTAACTTTTTCTTCTTTCTTTTCTTCTTTCTTTATTTCCCCAGCTATTTTTTCGGTTTTCTGGGTAGTTACATCCTCTATTTTTTCTATTTTCTCATTTTTTTTATCCATACTAACCTTAACCCTCCCCCTTTACTATAATATTTTTTTAATTTTCTTTTTCTATTAAGTCGCTTTTGCTATAAATTACTTTCTAAACCAATCCCTTATTTTTAATAACTTCTTAAATCTTCTTATCACTTTTCACCTGGAGTAACATCGGAAATATCATCTTTTATCCGGGTTTAACCAAAAATTTAATAGCAGTCCTCTCTTCTCCTTCAATTTCTACATCTACAAAAGCCGGTATACAGACTAAATCAACACCACTACTTGCGGTAAAACCTCGAGCAATAGCAATCGCCTTAACTGCCTGATTTACCGCTCCTGCCCCAATTGCTTGTAGTTCTGCTTTTCCTTCTTCCCGCATTACTCCTGCTAAGGCACCGGCTACTGCTTTAGGATTCGACTTAGATGAGACCTTTAACAGCTCCATTCTTTTCTCCTCCTTATAATATTGAATGCTTTATAAAATATCCACATATACTAATTTATGTATGCTATTTTTGTTAACTTTTGTTTCTTATCTTTGTTTGCTTTTATAGTTTGAGGATAACCTATTTTTTAAATCACCTCCAATTATTATATTCGAAAATCTATGGTACATTTTATTTCAATTATAACACATTTAGCTTGTGTCATTTATATTTTTGCTATCGATTTTATCTGCTGGTAGACTTTATCTGTAATATTCGGTGACAAATAAGGTAAAAGTGCATCATTATGAAAAAGGGGGTCAATCTCTCCCTCTAAATTAAAATAGGTTTTGGCTTCATCCCAGACCTTTGTGCCCGGAATGGTCGAAAACTTTGCCAAACGCGGATGGGCGCCACAATCTATTACAAAACGAATAGAATCAATAATTTCCTGGATATTCTGTCCGGGTATTCCGATTAAAAGATAAGCCCCGATCTGAGAAGATTTAAATCCTGCTTCCAAGAGGCAATCCACCGCCTTTTTAAATTCAAGACAAGTTACCTTGCCCCCTGTTTCTGATTGGACCCGGGGATCTACTGTCTCAAATCCTAACCTGATGGTCTCTACCCCTGCCTGGTGCATCTTAATGGCTATTTTTTTATTTATCATTCGGGCATGAACGCCGTTAGGAGTATGAAGCCTAATGCCTAATTTTTTATTGATTAATCCCTCTAAAATAAACAGAAAATTATCTTCTGAATTTATCAATAAGGCATCATCATAAAAAACAAAATCTTTTACTCCTCTTTTCTTGTTCCAATATTCTATTTCTTTAACTACCTCTTCAGAGTTTCTGAACTCCAGCTTGGGATTTATTTTAAAAGAAGCACAATAGCTGCAGCGATAAGGGCAACCCCGAGAGGATAAGATAGAGATATAATCAAGATTAGAATAGTTGTCCCAGGCCGGATAAGGCAGATTATCTAATCCTGTTTCGTATTTTGAACAATCATTTATATTCCCGCTAAGCTGTTCTAATATTTTCAACCAATCTCTTATATTGTTACCTTTTACTATATAATCAGCCCCGGAAAATTTAGAAGCATGCCCAAAACATAAAGTAGCATAGACACCTCCCAAAATTATGGGAATACCGGGGAAAATTTCTTTAATTTTCTCTATTACCCTGAAGACCCCCGGATACCAGTAGGTCATAATAGAGGTAACCAATACCGCCTGGGGCGGAGGAATCTTTTTTGATCTATTAAGAAAAATTTCTTCGCTAATCCCATACCTGCTATATCGGCGAGGTATATTTTTTAAAATTGCAGGTCTTTTGATTTCTTCTCTATAGAAAGGACCCCGGCCAAATTCATCTTTTTTAGGAAATTCCCTATTCTGTAGTTTTAGAACCTCCTGATTATAACGGTCCATACAATCTATATAACTAATCTCATAACCCTGTCCCCTCAAAATGCTGGCAACATATAATAAGCCTAAGGGTTTAGACCAGAAATCATAAGCCGTAAAATCATAAATCCAGGGATTAATCAACAATAAATTAAATTTTTTTTTCATGCCTTAAAGAGGACCCACGATAAAAAAATTCCTCTCTGCTAAAAAAGTATCATTAATATACACTTTTACTTTCCACTCTCCAGGCAACTGAGAGGCATAATTACCCTTAATCTTTATCCAATACCAGGTGCGGTAATTACTATAACTACCGGCTTCTATCTCCAGTTCGCCCCGGTGATATAATTTCCCCTGAGGGG
>JBAUBA010000071.1:0-3890 GCA_049676265.1 Atribacterota bacterium | reverse complement strand
GTCACCATGGTAGCAGCTATTCTGCCGGTTATTATGATATCTCTAGCAACTGCTTATGGTATACATTTTGTCAGCCGTTATTATGAAGAGAGATATCGCTTTGAACCGCTTAGAGCAGTAAAATTGGCTTTCCGGTATACTTTTGTGCCCATATTAATGAGTGCTTTGACTACTATGGCCGGTTTTTTGTCTCTTTCTGCCGCCATCGTAAGACCTATTACTGAATTTGGCATTTTTTCAACCCTGGGAATATTTTTTGCTTTTATTCTGTCAACTTTTTTTCTAAGTGCTTTTTACAAACTTTTCCCTCCTCCCAAAATACATAAAAAATTTTCTTCTGATTCTAAAGATATAGTCAGTAAATTATTGGATTTTATTTTTTATTTGGTTTCAGAAAAAAAGAAAATGGTTGTCATCATTGTATTGGCCGCAGTTTTAGGAGGAATCGGCTTTGCTACTCAGATCATGCCTGATTCTTCCATTGAATCAAGATTGGGAGAAAAGAGCCAGGTTGTAAAAACCTTAAATTATTTCAAAGAAAAATTTGGCGGAGTAGATACCCTTTATATTTACACTGAAGCTGATAATGTTAAAAATCCTTATGTCCTAAGACAGATAAAAAAAATTGAGGATTATGCGAAACGACTCCCTTCTCTGGCACAGCCATCTTCAATCAGCGACTTCTTAATTGACTTGAACGATGCCATGGAAAACAAGAAGATCATACCGGCAAGCGAACAAAAAATTGATAATCTTTGGTTTTTTGCCCAGAACAATGAATACCTTACTTCGATGATAGGAGGTAGAGACAAAGATACACTGGTATCTATAAAGGCTAAAGAAATGATGTCAGGTGCGATAGATTTATCTATTGCAAAAATAAGAAAATTTATTGATACTATTCCCAAAAAAGTAAACCAAATAGATCTATCACTATTAGAAATAGAAGAACGTAAAAATTATTACCCCTATATTGCAGAGGAAATTATTTCTTCTCTTCAGGCAAAAGGCATGGAGATAAATAACATTGACAACTTCAAGAAAGAATTGGTTCAGCTGGCTGCTCAACCCATTAATGAATTTGAAAGAAAAGATCAAGAATTTGTAAATGAAATTCTTTCTCTTTCTTTTCTGGAAATTGAAGATCTAGGATTAACCAAAGAAGATATCTCTCCCTTGCTTTCAGCTTACCTCCAAAATAACCAATCAGCAGATTTCTTTATCGATGAACTCATGAACAAAATAGAATTAACTGAAGATGATGCTTTCTATTTGTTGGAAATATTGGAAGATTCCCGCCATATGGCCCGGGAAAGAGAAAAAATAAAAGTAGCGCAATTAATGGCAATGACGGATAATTTCTTAGGCGATCAATTAACTGAAGAAGATAAGGATATATTATGGTACTTAACTGACGATGTGGTATATATCCCGGATAGCAAAGGAAATATCGAAACCTCATTCCGACTTAGCGGAACACCGGTCATTACGGACCGGGTCAACAGCAGTCTGTTCAGAGGACAGATAAGGAGTATTATTCTTGCTTTCTTAATGGTATTTACCATGCTGGTCATTCAATTTAAATCTTTTAAAATAGGATTTTTTTCTATTATTCCTCTTGTTTTAACGGTTATTACCGCTGGTGGGGTCATGGGGATTTTCCATATACCATTAAATGTTTCTACCATGATGGTAGCAAGTATCGCTATAGGAGCAGGAATAGATTATACCATTCACTTTATATCCCGCTATAAAAATGAATTAAAACGCAAGGAAAAAATAGATGCGCTGAAAACAACCCTAACCGGAACAGGGAGGGCAATCATTTTTAATTCAATATCTATTGCTACAGGTACTTTTGTGCTTACCCTTTCCAGCATCGGGATGATGGTAGCCTTTGGTCAATTGATTGGCAGTGTCATGTTGGTAAGTGTTATATACACTTTATTGCTTCTTCCAATATTACTGGAAAAAGTCGATTTCAAAATAAAAAAGGAGACAAAATAATGAAAACAAGAAAATATTTTTTTGCTACGATAATTGTTTGTTTATTTGTTTCAGGCATTGTGGCCTGCGCAGGAACAGAAACAACTCTAACCGCAGATGAAATTATGGATAAGATGGAAGAGGCAGCGCCTGATTATACTACTCAGAAAACTATTTCCGAAATGATTCTCCTTGACAAGGATGGGAATGAAGAAATCAGAGATATGGTCATGTTCTCTCAAAAAGTTGAAAATGATCAAACCAATACACTGGTGAGATTTCTTTCTCCTAAATCCGTAAAAGGGGTAACCCTTCTAAACATCAATGATGGAGAAAAAATATATTTATATATGCCTGCTTATAATAAGCCAAGAAGAATTGCCGGATCTTCCAAGAGTGATGAATTTATGGGAACGGGTCTCTCCTATGAAGACATGAGCATGGATTACCAAGATAAAAAATATGAAAAAACGCTTTTACAAGAAACAGATGATACATATATCGTAGAAGTTTTGCCAAGCGGAGAAGATTTATCTTATGAAAAAATTATTATTCATGTGGATAAAGCAAAATTTTATGCCAAAAAAGTAGAATTTTACGAAACGATGAATGAACTGACTAAAACTTTAACCATTAACCAAATAAAAATTGACGATAAAGATAAGGTCACACCCATGGAGATAGAATTTACTGATATGGTAGAAGAAGATAAAACTAAAATAGTCATGAAAGAAATAGAATATGATATCGAATTATCATCTGGTTTCTTTAGTATCAGGACATTATCAAAGCCGACACTTTAAATTAGTCGTTAGTAAATAGTGAATAGTATTTAGTAAATACAGTAACAAGTAATGTGTAATGAGTAAAAAAGAAAAATTCAGGAGATGGAATAAAAGCGTATTGCGTATTGCGTTAGAAAAATAGTTGCCAGGCGCAAAAATCATATCTCATAAGAAAGATAGAATTTAGAAGTTAGAGGTAGAGGTTCGATTCATCGAACCGGCTATACCCTATAATATACCCGATATTCAATACGATTAAATAAGGGGAGGAAATATGATTCAACAAAATAGGATTTTTTTAACAATTTTAATCATTTTGTTATTTTCAACTTCGGTGTTTGCCGGAGATTTTTCCGGGAATTTAACTTATTCCGGACAATATAGTTTTATTGAATATAACCTAAGCAATACTCTAAATTTAGACCTGAATTATATTCATAGCTTTACTGATAAAATCTTTGTAGAAGGAGATTTAATCATTAGATATTCTAATAATTCTTCTACAAATCCTTTTATGCTTATACCCAAAGAACTTTATATCGGCACTTATGACCTTATCCCTAATTTAGATTTAAACGCAGGCAGATTAATTGTAAGCTGGGGGTCATCAGATATGTTTAGTCCTTTGGATAATTTTAATCCTTCACCACCAGGGATATCTTTTACAGATATGTCCAGAAAAAATGGCGTTTGGGCGGTTGATGCAACTTACTATCTTAATGATATTACCTATCTGCAGGCCATATATCTTCCTAATTTTACCCCCTCATTTATACCAGAGGGATATGAAGAACAATTATATCTTTCCATGTTTTCTCCAGAGTTTCAGGCACAAGGAATAGAAATAAATTCTGTTGATATCACCCATACCTTTCCAGAAAATCCCGCTTGGGGAATAAAATTTGGAAGAAGTTTTACCTCTTTTGATGCTGCAATAAGTTATTATAACGGTTATTACTTCAACGCTTTCCCTGAAACTGTTGAACCCTTTCCCGGACCTTCTGGAATGGCTTTAAATTTGGGATTAGGATATCCCAAAAAAAGTGTTTTCGGCTTTGAATTTCAGGGAGATTTTCCCGGTATTGAAGGGGCTACTTTAAGAGGTGATTTAGCTTATAT
>JBAUBA010000070.1:0-3473 GCA_049676265.1 Atribacterota bacterium | reverse complement strand
GTATAAATAAGTTAGTATGTAGAGAAAAGAAATAAATTGAGAAATAATAGTTGCCAGGGCAGCGCCTTTAATCCCCATCTTAAAAATAAATATAAAGATGGGGTCTAAGATCATATTCAATATGGCACCAATAAGCATGGAGACCATAGCCACTTTGGCGTTTCCTTCTGCTCTGATTAGATTATTAGAAGACATGGCGAAAGAAAAGAAAATACTGCCCCAGAGTATTATGGTAATATAGTCTTTGGCATAAGGTAAAATAGTGTCCGTTGCACCGAAAAGTCTTAGCATCGGTTCGGTAAAAGTAAGGCCGATAGCTGCAATGATTGAACTCAAAACAATGACACACAAAAAAGAATTTCCCGCAGCATAATCTGCTTTTTCTATATCTTTTGCTCCCAGACTTCTGGATATGGCTGAAGCGGCACCGATGCCTATCATCTGGGCGAAAGCCATTATAACCATTTGAATGGGGAAAGCAATGGTTAATCCACCGATGGCTAAAGCTCCCACGCCCCTTCCTACAAAGATAGTATCAACGAGATTATATAATGCATTGACCATCATACCGATAGTTGCAGGTAAAGATAGATTTACTAAAAGCTTACTTATTTTTTCTTCTCCCAATCGGGCAGCTAATTGTTTCATGCATTATCTCCTGTTACGATTTTTTCCTTTATTCTTCATCAGCGAGTGCGTGATTAAGAATTTCCAATCCTTTGATTATATCTTTTATTTCTTGTTCAGAAAGATTTTTTAGCAGTTGGGTAAAATATTCTTCTTTTTTTCGACGAAAATCGTTGCAGAATTTTTGACTTTTCCCGGTTAAAGATATTTTTACCACTCTTCGGTCGTCTTTAGTACGCTCACGTTTTACAATATCTTTTTGTTCGAGTCTATCCAGGATTCCCGATACAGTGCTGTCAGATAATCCCATTTTCAAACTTAATTCACTTACCTTCTGCTCTCCATGTTTTTCCAGCATCGATATTACTGAAATCTGGGGAAGAGTAAATCCTGAATCCTGTATAGAATGATGAAATTTGTGTCGCATAGATTTATTAAAATTTCTGCTAAGGTCAATTATTTTCGAAATGCTCTCAAATTTTTGCTTGGACATGGATATATTTCCTCCTTTTTTATTAATATAAACTTTAGTGAAGTAGTTAGATAAAGAAAAGAATATTTAATTTTTTTTGTTTTCCTATCTTCTTTTTCCTACGGTACTTTTCCTTTTTTTTACTCGATACTCGACACTATATACTCGATACTTTTTTTGTGCCTTTTGATAAATTGAGATTTATTTTATACAATATAAAAAACGTATATGATATATGAAAGCATAATCAGAAAAAATGCTTAAAAATTATTTGGCATTAATATATTTATTATACAAATATTTAGGATACGAAATATTATAATAGATAATTTTATTTTTGTCAAGCCTGTAAATATAGCCTGTAAATATAGTATCGAGTATATATTATATAGTGAAGAAGATAAGGTGTGGGTTATAAGTGCGGTTTGGCGCATAGTAATAGCGGATAGGAAAATTAGTATTGAGTAGCGAGTTAAGAAAGTGAAAGAAAGTTTCCCTCTTTTGTAGCTGGATTTGCCCCTTTGGGACAGTTCAGGAATTGCTGGATGCCGGTGTAACTGAAGAAAATTTTGAAGAAATTACCGGTGTTAAGGTACCCGAGGATAAGTCAATTTTATTAAAAGATTTTGCAGCTGATAAAGGGATAGAGTTTAAAGAAATAAAAGATAAGTTTATAGAATAGTAAAAAAATGGCGCTATATTACGATTTAAAAGTATTTAAAGATGTCTGTCAGTTGATCTTGAAGATATCCGAATTATGAATAATTAACTGATTTGATCTAATATTTTCTATGGCTATATCCTCTTTAAAAGTTCCAAACGTTTCCAATAGAGGGAGCCTGACAATTCCAAACCCTTTGGCTTTTGCTGAAGGGCTTTATCTTTTTTATAAATTATTTTACAGAAAAAGAAGGATTTTTGGAGAGACTTGTAGTATATAGAGAAAAGTGTACTAAAAATTAAATAAGCCTATTTTCTATTTAAGTAAAATATTTATAATATTATTATACTAAAATAAAAAGCTATATTATCTAAGGTCAATCTTAAGATACACACTCGTTTCTCTATTCCAAGAGACGCACCAAGCAACACACCCTAACCATCTCACTATCAATCTTCTATCATTACGCAACCAAAAATAAAATATTGTAACCTGTATGAAGGTAACAGGAGAGACCTTTTCTTTCCATTATAAAAGAAAAGGAGCCGAAGAGGCAAGATGCCACAAACATCAAAACTTTCAGGCAAAAGGACCGTTACCGGACAGAACTCTGGAGAGCTTTATGCCAAGAAGCACCGAAGGGGCAATTCCTAATTATTAGAGAAACCCTTACAGAGTTTACTAAAAGAATTATCTCCTAATTTCTTAGGAAGAATCTTTCAGGTAAAAGGACAGAGTAAGAAGGTAATATTATTATTTTCTTACTCTGTCCTTTTTTATTATCTAAAATAATAGGCCTAATTTATCGAAGGCAGACAAGGGCAGAAAAATTTAAGCAATTAATTGCAGGATAAATGTTCCCTATATCTATACTATTTAATGAGGTAAAAAATGTAACTACCATAACTTTTGGAGTTAGCGATCTCTATAAACAAATTATTTTTTAGAAAGGGGAAAAATAAATTAAAATGAATAAGAGCTTAATTGAAGAGCTGCGGAGTGAAAATCCAGAAATATTTAGGTTATTAAGGGAAAGTGAGGATTTAAAAGAGGCAAGAAAAAAACTTTTTAAATTTTCGAAAGACTTAGAATGGAAACATAGAGAAGGAGAGGAAGAATTACATAAGTTAGAATATGCTAACGCATTAGAGGCAATAAAGGTATTTAATAATCTCATCTCTCCTCGAAATGAGGAGATTGCTGGTTTTAGTACTTTAGATTATTTAAGGCAAGTCGCTAAGGAAAATCAGAAAATTATCAAAGAAATCGATGATGGTTTTTTAGAAGAATTTATTCACCTCTTTAAAGCTATGAAAGGGAATGCTGATATTTCTTCAGGATGGTTAAAGCCATTGTTAGAAAGAAATGGGGTTGAAATAATAGATTTTACCAAGGTTGAAGGCAGGGAAGCAGGAATATCTCGTTCAAATTATTTAGATAAACTTTACGAAAAAGTTCATAATTTTATTAACCGCTATCCTTCCGGATGTGATGATGAACTGATTAAGGAAAGAGGAGAAAATCGACAGAAAATATTAGATTATTTTAGAGCAAGTTCGGATGATTGGAAGGATTACTATTGGCATTTAAAACACATATTCCAAGACAAGGATGATTTAGAAAAGCTTAAAAAATTAGTTCCTCTTACCAAAGATGATATTAAAGCTATTGAGATTGCCATTGAAAATAAAATACCCTTTGGTATTACCCCCT
>JBAUBA010000069.1:0-1708 GCA_049676265.1 Atribacterota bacterium | reverse complement strand
GCGGCATAACGGGCAACCCAGAGAAATCCGGCAAGACCAGTAATTCCTCCACATAAGGTAAAGACAATATATTGAATTTTCTTCAGGTTAATGCCCACATATTGAGAGGCTATCTTATTGCCGCCTACCCCATAAATCTCTCTTCCAGTTCTGGTTAAATTCAAAAAAATTAAAAATAATATCACTATTATTATCGATATATATATTAGACTGGATATACCTAAAAAACTTCTTCTGGGAAACCCCCGAAAAACCTCAGTCATCTCATGAGCACTAACCCAGGTTCCTTTGCAAAGCACGAATACCAATCCTCTATATATACTCATAGTTCCAAGAGTAGTTATGATAGGTGGGATCTTGGCCTGGGAAACCAATAAGCCATTTATCGAACCTAACAGGAGTCCGATGGCTATTGAAATTAAAATAATGATAAAGATAGGAATTCCAGGTTGATATTGATTTAAAAGTGCCACACTCATACCGCTTAAAGCGATACTGGAACCGACAGATAAATCTATGCCCCCTGTTACAATAATCATAAGTTGTCCAATGGCAACCATAGACAGAATAGCAGTATCATTCAAAATATCAACAAAGTTGTTAATATATAAAAAACTGGGGGTTCTCAAACTAACCCCAAATATAATAAATAAAATAAAAATAAAAAGATTAAATTCTCTTTTCCTAAATAAATCTCTCATTTTAGAATTGCCTCACTTTGAAATACTTCCAATTGCAGCTCTAATTATTTTTTTAGAATTTGCTTCTTCGCGGGTAAATTTAGCAGTTATAACCCCCTCATGCATTACGATAACATTATTAGACATACCGAGAATCTCAGGAAGTTCAGAGGAAATAAGGATTATTGCTATGCCTTTTTTTGCGAGTTCAGAAATAAAATTATGTACAGTAGCTTTGGTTGCCACATCAATTCCTTTGGTTGGTTCATCCATAATTAATATTCGCGGCTTAGTGGCAATCCATTTAGCTAAAACTACCTTCTGTTGATTTCCTCCAGAGAGGTCTTCTACCAACTGTTCCCAACCTGAAGCTTTTATTTCTATATTTTTTCCATATTCATCAGTAATTTCAAATTCTCTATTACGATCCAAGAAAATATGTCTGCTTGTTTTATCTATTATTGGTAGGGTAATATTCTCCCGAATATTCATAGCTAAAATAGCACCTTGTATCTGTCGGTCTTCGGGGAGATAAGCAAGGCCGAAATTCATTGCACCAGAAGGATTGGTAATATTAACTTTTTCTCCATTAATAAAAACATCTCCTGAGGTTTTCGAATTAATTCCAAAAATGGTTTGCATTACTTCTGACCTTCCCGCTCCCACCAATCCAAAAAAACCCAGTATTTCCCCTTTGTGCAAGTCGAAAGATATGTTTTTAAATACGCCTATCTTGGTAAGATTTTCAACCTTCAGGATAATGTTACCTTTCTCTGCTTCAAATTTCGGATACATTTGTTCAAGACTGCGTCCAATCACCATTTGCACAACTTTATCTACGGTAATATCGGCAATCGTCCCTTCACAGATATACTTCCCATCTCTCAGTACGGTAAAATAATCTGCAATTTCAAAGACCTCTTCAAATTTATGAGAAATAAAGATAACGGCTTTTCCTTCTGATTTCAATTTTCTAATAATTTTATATAAATACTCAACTTCTTTAAGGGTAAGGGCAGAGGTTGGTT
>JBAUBA010000068.1:0-2665 GCA_049676265.1 Atribacterota bacterium | reverse complement strand
GTCATACCATCACTACTGTTTACAATCCTTAAAGCAAGAACAAAATCATAGGTTCGAATATCTCCCATCACTCCTACCGTCTTTATCGGGAGCAGAATACCAAAAGATTGCCAGACCTTTTTATATAGGTTATTCTTTTTTATTTCCTGATTAATTATCTTATCTGCTTCTCTCAAAATATCTAATTTTTCTTTATCGACCGAACCAATTACTCTTATAGATAACCCCGGCCCAGGGAAAGGTTGTCTCCAGATTACCTCTTCGGGAAATTTTAGCTTTTTTGCTACTTTTCTCACTTCATCCTTAAACAGATATTTTAAAGGCTCCAGGACTTTAAGTTTCATTTCCTCAGGCAATCCACCTACATTATGATGAGACTTAATCTTTGAAGAAAGACCTTCTAAAGAAATACTCTCTATTACATCGGGATAGAGAGTCCCTTGTAATAAATATTCTACCTCACCGATGTCTTTTGCCTTCTCTTCGAATACACGGATAAATTCTTTCCCAATGACCTTTCTCTTTACCTCAGGGTCACTGACGCCTTTCAGTCTCTTTAAAAATCTCTCAGAGGCATCAACATAAATTAAATCTATTTTAAAATTGTCTTTAAATCTTTTTTGAACTTCTTCTGCCTCTCCCTTTCTTAATAGGCCATTATTAATAAAAATACAATATAGCTGATTGCCAATAGCCTTGTGGGTTAATGCTGCTGCTACTAATGAATCTATCCCTCCACTTACTCCAGCTACTACCTTTTCTTTACCTACTTTTTCTTTAATCTCTTTTACAGATTGTTCAATAAATGATTCCAAATTCCAACCAAGCTTGCAATGGCATACCTCGTAAAGGAAGTTTTTAAATATCTCTTTTCCTAAAGGCGTATGTGTGACTTCAGGGTGAAATTGGATTCCATAAATCTTCTTTTCTCTATTTACCATTGCCGCAACTTTGGTGTTTTTGCTATGAGCGATGGCTTTAAAATTTAGAGGAAGATCTTTTATCAAATCCTGATGGCTCATCCAACATGTAGTATTGGTAGGAATTCCATAAAAAATATCTTCTAGATTATCCAAAACAACATTAATCCTGCCATATTCTGCCTGAGATGTTTTTACCACTTTCCCTCCTGAAAATTGGGCAATTAGCTGAGCGCCATAACAAATTCCTAATATGGGAATACCTAATTCAAATATCTTTTTATCACACACCGGTGCTTGCTCTTCATATACGCTTGCTGGCCCTCCAGAGAGGATAATCCCTTTAGGTGGATCCTGTTGTATTTTACCCAAGTCAATACAATAAGGAAGTATTTCCGAATAAACCTTAGCTTCTCTTATTCGTCTGGCAATTAACTGGGTATATTGTGAACCAAAATCTAAAATAGCAATCCATTCTTTCTTTTTTTCTCTTTTCAAACAATCCCCCTAGCTTATGTTTTTTGATTTCTATAATATACTCTATAAAATTCTAACAATTTACTTATTACTAACTTATTTACAGTAGTAATTATAACATAACTTTAATCTGTAACCACATTAATTTAATATTTTTAAAATATTTTTTAAAAAAGAAGGATTTTTCTAAACTGATGTAGTATATTATAAGTATATTTAATATTTATAATTTATGATAGTAAATTAATAAATTAATATCAATAAAAATATTTCTCCCAATTAAATATAAAAATCTGTATGAAAGTAAGGGGAGAAATCTTTTCTTCTTTAGAAAAGGAGCCGAAGGGGCACGATGTATGATACATTTAAACTCTCAGGCAAAAGGACCCTTACTGGACAGAACTCTGGAAAGTTTTTTAATAAACACCGAAGGGGCAATTTCCCGTGCTGGAAAAAATCTCTCAGGTAAAAAGACAGGGTAGGAAAATATTATAGATTCCTATACTGTCTTTTTTTTATTTTAAAAATAAAATAGTAAAAAACAAACTCAAGAGGCGCCCAAATGAAATCTGATTTACAGATAGCCCAAGAAGCTAAGTTAAAGCCGATTACTGAAATTGCAGAATCAATCGGGATAAGGGAAGACGAATTAGAACTTTATGGTAGATATAAAGCCAAAGTCTCCCCCGATATCTTAAAGAGACTACAAGATAGACCTCAAGGCAAATACATTGTAGTAACTGCTATTACCCCTACCCCTTTGGGCGAAGGTAAGACAGTAACTTCTATCGGGTTAGGCCAGGGTCTAGCTAAAATAGGTAAAAAAGTAGTCAACACCTTACGAGAACCCTCGATGGGTCCGGTCTTCGGGATTAAAGGAGGAGCAGCCGGAGGAGGGTATTCTCAAGTCGTTCCTATGGAAGACCTTAATCTTCACTTTACCGGAGATATCCATGCCGTAGGGGCAGCTAATAACTTACTCTGTGCCATGTTAGATACTCATTTACAAAAGGGTAACAAATTAGGAATAGACATCCATAATATCAATATCAATCGGGTAGTAGACATCTCTGACCGAGCACTACGTCATATTGTTATTGGTTTAGGAGGAAAAACAAATGGTGTCCCCCGGGAGACCGGTTATGATATCACGGTGGCCTCAGAGGTAATGGCTATCCTCTCTTTAGCTACCAATGTCTTTGATCTTCGAGAAAGATTAGGTCGGATGACCGTAGCCTATACCACTGATGGCAATCCTGTAACCGCCG
>JBAUBA010000067.1:0-3018 GCA_049676265.1 Atribacterota bacterium | reverse complement strand
ACCTTAATCACCCTAATTTTACTTCTTTTAGTTAGCAAAACTAAATTATTTATTTTACTGCGGCGATAAAGATATCCCCAATGGTCAGGAGATCATCTTTTTTTGGTTTTTTCCCCTGGGATACATTTTCAAAGATAGCTCTTCCTAAGGCAGCAATCATAGAATATAAAAATAGATCTCCGCTCACTCTTTTACCTGAACATAAAATAACTTCCCCGAACAGGTCGCCTGCGTCCTTCTGTTTTTTTCTTAATTTTTCGAAGAGCTCATTTATCTTTTTTTTGCTGTCTTCCTTTTGCATAAAATCATAGCCGATTCTTTGCATAATAATAAAAATTTTAGAATTTTCTTCCAAAAGATTTATATAAAAACTTACTATCATTTTAATCCGTTGTTTAATGCTGCTTGTGGTAGAAATTATTTCGTTAATCTTTTCAAAAATTTTTTTTACGTTTACTTCCATTAGTTGTGAAGCTAAATCTATTTTGGAAGGGAAATAATAATAGATAGTAGGTTTTTTTATTCCCGAAAGCTGAGCGATGTCATCCATGGTGGCTTCGTAAAAGCTCTTTTTAAAAAAGATATCCCGGGCAGCTTCTAAAATTTTTTCTTTTTTATCAATATTTTCTATATCCATTAGAAATACCACTCTCCCATCAGGTATAGGCCCTCTGCACTTCCCATCTGTCCCAGCTTTGAAGTTTGCTCACCTAAAACAGAAACATAAGAAAGGGTAATCGAAAAATCATCGGTGAAATCATAACTGGCACCAACAGAATTTACCATGCTTCCATCTTGAAGACTGATTATGCCTAAATAGTTGGGAGTAAGTTTACTATCTTCTAAGTCTTTTCTGGCGTTTAAGGAAATGTAAGGAGAACATTGGTCACCTTCTTCAAAGGCAAATCCCCATATGAAACCTACATTTAAATAAAGGTCAAAAGAGGTAGTATAATCTGCACCGATTACTGCTTTTATGTAAGGGTCTTTTAGTATATCTTCACCCTGCACTTGCCAGGGTTGAGGAACTATATAAGCTAAATCACCTCTCAAAGTAGCCCCGTCAATCCCCGGAAAATCTCCCTGAAATTCAAAACCGAAAATGTCTTTTTTAGGGTACCCCAATTCTAAATTTAAAGACATCCCGGAAGTTCCGGAAACGGGTTCTACGGTTTCAGGATAAGCATTAAGATAATATCCGTTATAATAACTAATTGCGGCATCAAAAGAAGTGAAACTTCTCCATAATTTTATTCCCCAAACCGGATTTTCCGGAGTGTTATGAGTTATATTAATAGAGCTTATTTCTATTCCTTGAGCTTGGAATTGGGGGGTAAACATCGAAAGGTAGATTTGCTCTTCGTATTCTTCTGGCATATAAGAAGAAACGAAAGAAGGTAGGACTACTGCCTGTAAATAAGTAATATCATTAAAATAATAAGTTGCATCAGCGGCTAAGACTCCGTTTTTCTGGGTCATGGACGTAAAAGACATTCCAGGCGGCAGAGGATTAAAATTATCCAAAGGACTAAACATATCCGCCGATCCCCAGCTTACAATTAACAGACCTGTTTTTATATCGAGTTGGGGAATAAGGTCATAAGCGCCTATATAAATTTCTTTAGGTATGATCATAAAAGGATTTGTGGAAGATTTATCAAAATATCTAATGACTAAATCTCCTTCAGCAAAAATTTCATCAGTAAAACTATGAATATAATTAAGGTCTAAATTTAGAGTATTGCTTAGATTATTTTCTGTAAAATTGTATCCTCCTGAATAGGTTAAATTTCCTGAAAAATCTCCGGCAAAAGCAGAAGCTGAAAATAACAAAATAATAAATACTACCCAAAAAATATTTCTTTTCATAATTCTATTTTTCTCCTTATTATTGTTAACTAACTAATGTTAATTTTAATTGACCAATTCTCCAATTCACCAATTGACCAATTCGTAGGATAGACATCTCGCCTGTCCTACGGATCCTGTCTCGGGCAGACACAAGGTCTGTCCCCTACGACTTTTTCAATAATGACTAATTTATTTTGAATTTATTCCCTGTATTTTTCTTTCTCTTTATTTTTTTTGCGAGATACGATTTTATTCTGGTTCTTGAATTCTATTTTCCTAACGCGATACGCGATACTCGATACGCAATACTATCTCTAAAGAGTCGGTTTTAATAATGTTCTGGTGCTAAAAAAACCGGATGGTAATTCAATATCATATTCTATTTCTTTCATTACAATCTTAGTTTTTTGATTTTCCGCTATATCAGTAAATTCTATCTCCATAGGTGTAACCTTGCCTTTATCGTCAAGTTCTATCTTATTAATGGTTAAAATTTTAGTCAATTCATTAATCGTTTCGTAAAATTCTACTTTTTTGGCATAAAAATTTTTTTTATCGATATGAAGGATAATTTTTTCATAAGATGCGTCTTCTTCGCTCGGAAAAACTTCTATAATGTATTCGCTGTCTGTTTCTTCCAAAAGATTTTTTTCGTAATCTTTGTCTTTATAATCCATGCTCATATCTTCATAAGAAAGACCCGTTCCCGCAAACTCGTCACCCCCGGCCATTAACCTTGCTCTACCATAGGCAGGGAAGTAAAAATGTATTTTTTCTCCATCATTAACGCTTAGAATTGCTATTCCTTTTTGTGATTTAGGAGAGAGGAATCTCATCAGGATGCTGCTCTTTCCGTCTTCTCCCTCTTGAGAGAACATTATCATCTCTCTTACTTCCTCATTTCCTTCCTCATCTATTAAAATCATTTCGGAAATAGTTTTTTGAGTAGTATAATCAGGCGACATCTCTTCCACCTTATCCATAATTTCGTCTACGGTTAGTGTCGTTTCTGCTCCTACGTAAACCACAATACCTGAAAACAACAAGCAAACAGTTATTATCATCGTAAAAAAATATTTTCTTATTTTCATTATTTTGTCTCCTTTTTTATTTTGAAATCGACTTTATCCAGTAATATTGGAAGAAGCAATAAAGTGTATATAACAC
>JBAUBA010000066.1:0-2883 GCA_049676265.1 Atribacterota bacterium | reverse complement strand
AAAATTGTCTTGCCTTGACGAATTAACTTTTGAGTCTCTTTGATATTTTCTCCATGATTAAGATTGCCTAAATCTAAACCGTCAGGGAAAAGTTTTTTTACATACTTCTCAAAGTCTCTTCCCTGGGTAAATTTATGTTGGTTATACAAAGAAAGTTCCGGCAATTGATGTCTAGAAGAAAACCATAAAAGCCTTGGGCATTGCTGCGCACTCATATATAGAGATTTGGTTAAAAATCTCATTATGATACCCTCTTTATTTTTAAAATTGCTACATACACTATTTATCTAATTCAAAAGCAAAATATTAATTGTCTAAGAAAATGGGATGGGCTCCTCTTTAAATACTGTTTCTTCTAAAACAACTTATAAATTTTGTGTTTTAGATCATTTATTACCAATTTAAATGGAGGCAAATCCGGAACCAAAGGACCCAACCATCGTTCCCAGGTTTTAGCAATATAATCTAATAAAATATTATCAAAAAAATCTCCCGGATTAGTAAATTCTACTTCTTTAACTTTGCATTTTTCTAAAAAAAGCGATGATATAATTTCCATCCTTAACGCATTTGAATAACCATTTAATATTCTCCAGATATCGTAATAATCTCTTGCTCTTGATCGAGTCCACCCACGTTCTTCTAATTTTTTAAAATGCTGTAATATTGCCCTCATCTTCTCTGCTATAATCTCTTCAAGAGAATATACATTTATTTCCTGAAATATTTCCTCCTCATAACCATGAAGTATAGGCCTTTTTACCGGTTCGATCTGTATCGGTTCTTCTATAGTAATTTCAACCATCACTTTTGGTAAAAATTGACGATGCCAAGGAAATTTTCCTCTTATATTAAAAGCTTCTTGGGCGCCAGGATGAGCTTCTTTCTCACTATATCTCTCTACTTTTAATTCAAGAGGGGAAAATTTTTGCACTAAAATAGTAGCTATCTCACAAGACTTTTCAATCTCTTTTTCAAGAAAGTCTCCTTTTGCAATATCTTCTTTTGCAGTAAAATCAAGGTCTTCCGAAAATCTATAATTTCCAAAATAGCATTTCTTTAATGCAGTCCCGCCTTTGAAAACAAGTTTATTTTGTAATTTTTTGTTAGCCGCAATACCTGCTAATACCCAAGAAAGAATATAATCTTTCTCAATTATTTCCCATGATAGTCCAGCTTCTTTCCTCGCTTCTTCTATTCTTTTTCTTATTAGTTTCATTTAATCATTCTCCCGGGAAGATTTTCCTGAATCATCCATCTCTTATTGCAGGTTCCCTTTCGGGGACCGCTAGAATCAAGAACACGGTAACCCTTGATAGGAAAAGCTTCAAGCTTCTGTAAGATTGTATCTTCTACGCCAACTTTTTCCATTATCCAACCCAATCTCTTGGCAATCGCCGCATCAAGCTGTAAAGAATAGCTAATCATCTTGGCTAAATCAAGAGAAGATAGATGGGATTCAAATGCGGAGTATATTTCTGCCCAGCCTCCGAAATATTTTGGAGAAATTAGTCCATCTATAAGTGTTCTTTCCGGATCAGTTATGGTTATCTTAACTTCTCCGACCCAAAAATCCTTAAAACCAAAAAATCTTTCCGGCTTTATTTTGATAAACTCATACAAAATACCATTTATTTCTCTACTAAAACTTCTTTGATTTTTATTCCATATCTTCACTGCCCTTGATATTGGCACTGCCTGTGTTGTCGTAATATATACTTTTCTTGGTATCTGTTCTGTCATGCCATGAAAATGCAGAGCAGACCAGTGGCTTATAGCAGAAGGTTGAACCAAAGCCATAGCAATTTCAAATTCATGTACAGGCGTCATCCCGGGGAAAGATGTTGAAATAACATACAATCCTCTCTTGAGCCGGGTTAACCAGCCGGTATTCGAAAGAT
The DNA here is from genome assembly GCA_049676265.1 of Atribacterota bacterium. Taxonomy (GTDB): domain Bacteria; phylum Atribacterota; class Phoenicimicrobiia; order Phoenicimicrobiales; family Phoenicimicrobiaceae; genus Sediminicultor. The sequence continues at coordinate 982 of JBAUBA010000066.1, read as the reverse complement.
GGTGTAAAGCTTCTATAACATAATCATCAGCCATTCCACAATAAGGTGCTGCTTTTCGTACATCCGCGATAGTAAATATCCTCTTCCCCTCTTCGTATAACTTTCTTATCAACTCTATGCCTATTCGCGTATGCTTTTGATTATTTCTTGCATTCATAGGATTCTCTCCAATTATTGATATTATTTATCTATTATTTTAGATATAATACTGCATATATTGGAGAATGTCAAATTATCTCTATAATATGTCTATCAATAAGGGAATAAAGTGAATAACAATGGTTTTTTACTCATAATGTGGGAGCTTGAAAGCCTTGTAATATAAGGGTTACAAGAGAATAACGCGAGGATTGCTTGTATAAGCAAATTTTGCCTTAACTTATACTTTACCCCTCAAAAATGGTACTTTTTTAACTAAAATTCCATTATCTCAAAATTGTAAAGTGGCTATTTATAATGGTTTCGCAATTTCTGGGAGTTAAAAATAGGCCAAAAATAGGGGTCGTAATTACCGATTTCTTGAAAATTAAAGTGCGTTTAAAGGCACTCTCCGTGTGATTTTGGGGTATTCCTGAAGGTGTCCTAAAACCCTTGTGAATAAAGGGTTTTAGAGGGGATAAATAGGAATGGAAAACCATCCCCTGTTCCTATGTTATTTGCAGAATTAATAAAATTAGTTTATGATAAAACAATAATCTATAAAAGATATACCACAAGGAAAACTAGTAGTTAATTTTCAAAACTTCACCTATAGTCGTGCATAAACGAAGTAATTTGATTATTTTACGCTTTAGGCGAAACCACCAATTGAGGTATCGCAATGGCCAAAAATATTAAACAGTACGTTCCTATCTTTGTAAGCTCGACTTATACAGATTTGGAGCCTTACAGGAAAGCGGTGTGGAATACCTTAGACAAACTGAAGGTAGGCGTCAGTGGGATGGAAATTTTCGGTGCAAGATCGGCTGAACCTCTTCAAACG
>JBAUBA010000065.1:0-4597 GCA_049676265.1 Atribacterota bacterium | reverse complement strand
AAATTTCTTGCTTCATATTCCTGTAATTTTTCTTTAAATTCTTTTAATTCCTTTCTAATTTCTTTTTGCTCCTCAAGCATCCTATCTATCGCTTCCCCCAGTTCGGAATCCTTGATGGTTAATTTATTGGAAATATTCTTTATCAATTCATTCTTCCAGAAATAATCTCCCCAGGCACGCCAGCCACAGATAAACTCCAGACGAATTTTTTCTCCTCTCTTTTCCCATTTAGTAATTTTAATCAACCCCACTTCCCCGGTTGTCCGACAGTGAGTTCCTCCACAGGCAGAAAGGTCGAAATTTTCCACTTCGATTATTCTTATCTTCCCTTTTCTATCCGACATCTTCCTTAAATTTAATCTCTTTAACTCCTCTTCTCCCTCCAAAAAATAGCATTTTACAGGTCTATTATTAAAGATAATTTCATTGGCACATTCCTCTGTTTTTTTAACTTCCTCTTCAGTTGTCTTTTCTTTTGCAATATCCAAAGTACAAACTTTTTCTCCCAGATGAAAAGATACGGTTTCAGCACCATATATCTCTGTTAAAGCCCCGGACAAAATATGCTGCCCTAGATGTTGCTGCATATGATCAAATCTTCTCTCCCAATCTATCTTTCCAATCACTTCGGAATTTATTTCTTCTTTTAGTTCTTCTTTTAAAATATGAATTATCTCATCGCCCTCTTCTGCAACTTCAACAACTGAAACATCCTGGATAACTCCAACATCATAGGGTTGGCCTCCGGAGGTAGGATAAAAAGCGGTTTCATCCAGGACAACCGCCGGCTGGTTATCTATTTTTATTTTCTTTAAAACTTTAGCCTTAAATTCTTTTAAATAAGAATCTTGATAATATATTCTTTTCGTCAAGGCATTTTCTCCTTTTTCTAAAATTAATATCTTACATCTCGCATAGATATTGTAACAAGTAACATGTAATGAGTAATAAGATTAAATTCTCGAAATTATAAAAACAGATATTTATTACAGGTTACTTACCACATGTTACACATTATATCACTTGTTACCTGGTTGGATGGTTAAAAAAATCTAAGAAAAAAACCAGGAACCGGAATAAAAAAGTTTATATTAACCTTTTAAAATATTTATATAGTTCTATTGTTTTCTATTATAATACAAAAAACTAATCTAAACAAAAAAAGAGTCTTGAATTGTACGCAATACAAACATAAGACTCTTTTTATTTATATCAAATATAATAGGTTATATCAAGACCATTCTATCTTCTATATACTTATCTTTTCGATTGCCTAATATTGAAAACTGTCTTACTAAATCATCCACATTAATCTTTTCTCTTTCTTCTCCTTGAATATCAAAAATATTATGTCCTCTATCCATCATTATCGTTCGATTACCCACTTCCAGAGCTTGTTTCATATTGTGGGTAACCATTAAAGTGATTAAGTCTCCCTGTCGCTCCATAACTAAATTTTGCGTCAATTTCAATATTTTTTTACTGCTTTCCGGATCCAAAGCTGCGGTATGTTCATCTAAAAGTAAAACCTTGGGTTTAAACATGGTAGCCATCAACATGGTCATTGCCTGCCGTTGCCCTCCGGAAAGCAAGCCCACCTTTTTTGAGATATTATCTTCCAGCCCTAAACTTAATTCACTTAGTTTTTCCCGAAAGAAATTGCGTAAATTTTTATTAATCCCCAAGCGTAACCCTCTTTTTTCTCTTTTTAAAGATAAAGATAAATTTTCTTCAACAGTCATATAAGGAGCAGTACCTAAAAGAGGATTTTGAAAAACCCTTCCAATCCAACGAGCTCTTTGATATTCAGGTTGATTATTAATCAGCTCTCCTGATAACCTTATTTCCCCTTTATCTTGCTGTAGAGTCCCAGCAATTAAGTTTAATAATGTTGACTTGCCCGCACCATTACTGCCGATAATCGTAACAAAATCACCTTTTTTAATCCGCAAGTCAAAATTATCCAAAGCCAGAGTTTCATGAGGACTATTTTTAGCAAAATATTTAGTCAATCCTTTAATTATCAGCATAGATTAAACTTCCTTTCCATTATTGTTTTGAAGATCTTTTCTTCCTAAATTAAATCTATCTGCAAAATTAAGTTTACCTTTAATAAAAGGTACGCTTAAGGCTATTATTACTAGTAAAACAGAAATCAATTTTAAATCTCCCGGCTTAAACCCAAAACTATACCCATAACGTAAAGCAACTATCATAATTAAGCGATAAACCAAAGAACCCACTAAAACGGCAATTGTTCTCCAGAAAATAGTAGGAATTTTTATAATACTGATACCAATTATTACACAAGCCAACCCAGCAACTATTGTACCTAAACCCATATTAACATCAGCAAATCCAGAATACTGAGCAAAAAGTGCTCCTGACAAACTTACTAAAGCATTGGAAATGCAAAGACCCATAAGTTTCGTTAAATCTGTATTAACTCCCAGGCTCTTAATCATCTGTTCATTGTCGCCTGTGGCAATAATAGTCAATCCTATTTCTGTAGATAAGAAATAATCCATAAGAAATTTTAGTATGACAACCAGGAATAGGAAAAAGAAAGGAATCAGATAATCTATCGACAAATTAGGAAAATAGTTTTTTATTTCTCCAAGTAAGGTTATTTTCCCTAGTAAAGGAATATTTGGTCTTCCCATAATTCTTAAATTTACCGAATATAATAATGTCATGGTTAAAATTCCTGATAAAAGATTAGTCAGCTTTAATTTGGTATGTAATAATCCGGTAAGTAAGCCGGCGAGGGAACCGGCTATCATAGCTAAAAATGTACCCCATAATGGGTCCCCTCCCGAAAAAATTACTTTTGCTGCTACTGCAGCACCTAAAGGAAAACTACCTTCAACTGTTAAGTCAGGAAAATCCAATATCTTGTAAGTAATAAATACTCCCAAGACCATGATTCCAAAAACTAATCCCTGTTCTAAAGCGTGTAGTAAAAGACTTATCGACATATTATCTGTTCCTTTCTTTTAATAAGGGGTTATTCACCCTGCACTTTACCATCTTTTATAACTACATCCGCTGCTTTTACAATTTCATCACTGACAGAAATCCCAATGATTTTTGCAGTATCCAGGTTTACTACAAATTGTAAATCCTTAGGGTCAGTGATCATTTGAATTGGAATATCAGAAGGTTTAGCACCCTTAATAATCTTTAGAGCTATCTCGCCGGATTTCTTACCTAAAGAAAAATAATCAATGCCATAAGAAGCCAAAGCTCCTCTATCAACCGAGCTCGGATCAGCAACGATCAAAGCAATCTTCTGTCGATTACATACATTGATTACAGATTCCAAGGCTGATACTACTGTATTATCTGTGACGATATATATAGCTTCTACCCTGCCAGCTAAAGATTGAGCTGCCATCAATACTTCACTGGAATTGCTTACAGTTACTTCGATCAAATTCAACCCAAGTTTATCGCAGGTCTCCCTTGCTACTTCAACCTGAACCACTGAATTCGCTTCACCCGCATTATAAATAGTCCCTACGTTTTTAGCTTCAGGTAAAAATTGGGGAATGAGCTCTACCTGCTGCTTGTTTGGTGCTGCATCGCTCATTCCGGTAAGGTTATTCCCAGAGCTTTCCCAGCTTTCCGCCAAGCTTGCTGCTACCGGATCGGTCACTGCATTAATCACTATAGGAATTTCCTTATTAACTTGCAAAGCTGCCTGAGCAGTAGGTGTAGCAATGGCCACAATTAAATCTACTTTATCATCTTTAAATTTCTGAGCGATAGAAATAGCATTAGTAAAATCTCCCTGAGCATTTTGTAAATCATAGACTACATCTATGCCTTCCTTAAACCCTGCTTCTTCTAAAGCAGCTATAAAGCCATCACGTGCAGCATCTAAAGCAGGATGTTCTACAATCTGCGTTATTCCAATCACCAAAGGCTTAGCTGAAACAAAAGATGATATTCCTCCGACAATCAAAAGTGTTAATACTAATAATAAAATTGTTAATTTTTTCATAATTTCTCCTTTTTATTTTTTTAATTTTTAAATTACTTTGTACAATCTTTCGCTTATTCCATGTTTAGTCCTACATTTCAATCCCCTCCTTTCTCTTTATAGACATAAAATTAATATTTTCTCTCAGAAAATAAAAGTAGGGCCAAAGATGTTAAAATTAAAAACACCTATGGCCCTACTTTTTAGTTTATAAAAAGAAAAACCACAGGCATGCCTTGGGAGGCACATGCCTATGGTTTCGTTTTTGATAATAGCAATCTAAATCAGCATTACTATTTATCCCTTAGGCATATACCCCCTCGAGATAATAGTAATAGTAATAGTGGTAATAGTTATTAATCATCTTATTTTTGCTTTGTGTTCCGGTTTTCATTTTTATTCAGCCAACCATTTTTTAATTAATTAGATATTACTAAATATAATACATTTCTTTCGCTATTATGTCAAATTTTTTAAATTAGATGTCAATTAAAAGATAAAACCGGACTCTTTTTTAATGATTTAAAAGATAAAAGTGGACTAACCCAAACCGGTAAAAAAGATGTAATCTAGAACTAAATCTTAAAGAGAAAAGAGGTTCTAAATTATGTC
>JBAUBA010000064.1:0-1960 GCA_049676265.1 Atribacterota bacterium | reverse complement strand
TCGTTTTTGTTATAGTAGAAGCGATAAGGGGCAATAACGTTATAGAACGTTTTTTCGGTAGCTAAAGTAAACCGCGGATACTAATAAGAAAAAATGAAGTGATTTTTATGAATTTTGAAAAAGCACGGGAAGAGATGATAAGATATCAGATAAAGGGAAGAGGCATCAGAGACGAAAGGGTTATTTCTGCTTTGAGTAGTATTCCCCGGGAAAAATTTGTCTTAGAGGGGGAAAAAGATAATGCCTATCTGGATTGCCCTTTATCTATAGGCATGGGACAGACTATCTCTCAACCTTTTATGATTGCCTTAATGACTCAATGTCTTTCTCTTAAAGGCCCGGAAACTATTTTGGAAGTGGGAACCGGTTCAGGTTATCAGGCAGCAATCTTGTCTAAATTAGCTAAAAAGATATATACTATAGAACGTTTTAGTATCCTGGCAGATAGAGCAGAAAAAATATTTAAAGAATTAGAGATAAAAAACGTTAAGGTAATCGTAGGAGATGGGACCAAGGGCTTGGAGGAATATTCTCCTTATGATGGTATTATAGTCACTGCGGGGGCTCCGGAAATACCGAAAAGTTTAATAGAACAATTAAATGAAAAGGGCAGGGTAGTAATACCTGTGGGCAATTCTTTTTCTCAGGATCTACTGCTGGGGATTAAAGAAAAAGGTAAATTAAAAATATCAAATTATGGTGGATGTGTTTTTGTTCCCTTAGTGGGAAAATATGGTTGGTAGCAGTAATAAAAAAATGGAGCGGGAAACGGGGTTCGAACCCGCGACCTTTGGCTTGGGAAGCCAACGCTCTACCGCCTGAGCTATTCCCGCAATTATTTCGTCTCAGATATTATACCTAAATATTAATGGATTATCAACTAATATTTCGTATTGAGTATCGCGTATTGCGTATTGCGTGAAGATGAAGAAGATAGGAAAATAAAAGAAATAATAAAATAATAAAAATATAAGGAGAGCAATTTATTGAGATATTATTCAAAGAAGAAAAAGAGTGGTAAGATAAGAAAAATATTGTTATCTTTATTAATAATAATTGTTGCGGTGAGTTTAGTTGATGCCGTAGATATTTATAGGAATAGAGACAAAATACTCCCCGGAGTATCTGCTTTGGGTGTTGAATTAGAAGGGTTAAATAGAGAAGAGGCCCGGGAGATTCTTCAACCCATTACTTCAAAGTTGATTGATTCCCCACGAATATTAGTATTTGAAGATAAAGAAATAAAATTTATTCCCCATAAAGAGCTGGATGCTTTTATCGATTTAAATCGGGTAGTCGAGGAAACTTACGCTATTGCCCGCACCGGAAATATTTTGAAGAGAATAAAAGACAGAATTGTAATCTGGAGAAAAGGATATGAAGTACTTTACCAGATCGAATTCAGTCTACAGAAGTTTGAGGATTTTCAAAACAAGGTAATCTCTCTGGTAAACCGCATGTCTAGTGATGCTTATGTAGAGGGTAATAAAATTATTGAAAGCAGGACAGGAGTAAAGCTTGATTTAGAAAGATTCAATGAAGAAATTACTGAGTCATTAAAAAGTTTAGATGAAGAAAAATATATTTTTGATCTGCCGGTGACTATTATTGACCCCAAAATAACTACTCAAAATATTCTAACAGAATTATCTATTAATAGGGGATTGGGGGCATATTACACCTCATTGGAAAACAAAGAAGAAAACACTATTTATAATATAAAATTATCCTCTGAAGTTATAAACGGTATATTAGTAAAGCCACAAGAAATATTTTCTTTTAATAAATATGTAGGGCCTGCTGAAAAAGCAGATGGGTATAAGGAAAGCACTATTATTGCTAATGGAATATTTGTAAATGGTTATGGAGGCGGCATCTGTCAGGTATCAAGCACTTTATACAATGCGGTTCTTTTGGCTAATCTACCAATTGTAGAGAGGTATAATCATTCAGTATACGG
>JBAUBA010000063.1:0-1665 GCA_049676265.1 Atribacterota bacterium | reverse complement strand
ATCATTGTATGTTTTCCCTGTGCTACAGAAGACAATACTTTAGAGCAGATAGCAGGCCAGCTTACATAATTTTCAAGACAGCCTGTATTCCCACAATCACAGGGAATACCATTTCTATCTATACTTGTATGACCGACTTCTCCTGCTCCTCCCCTACGGCCTCGAAAGATAGATCCATTTACTATAATCCCAGCCCCAACTCCATCACTAATTGTAATATAAATTAAATTTTTAAATTTTCTATATGCTCCAAATCGTTTTTCAGCTAACGCAATCGCATTGGCATCATTTTCTAACCAGGTTTTTAGTTTGAATTGTTTTTCCACCATTTCTTTCAAAGGAATATTTTTTAATTTCAATTTTGTATTTTCATAAATTATGCCTTTGTCTACATCAATAATTCCGGGAGAGATAATAGAAATCCCGATGCATTTGGTTAAATCGGAATACTTTTCTAAAAACTGGCCAATTGACTTTAAAAGATAATCAATGACTAATTTACCAGTTAGATTATAAACAGGAAATATCTTTTGTCTGCGAACTTTTGCTTCTAAATTCATTTCAGCAATTTTAATAGAAGAATTAGTAATAGCAACTGCAATAATAAATTTACTATCTGAAGAAAATCTTACAAGAACTGGCTTCCTACCTCCAGTAGATACACCTGCGCCATCCTCATATACTAATCCTTGGTAGATTAATTCTTTTACCGCAGCAGTTACTGTTGTTGGGCTTATCTTTTTCTTTTTAGCGATTTCACTACGGGAAATAGGACCATAATGGCGTATCATCTTAAGGATAATAGATCTATTTAATTCTTGAATTAATTTCAGATTCCCGGTTTTTTGCATTTGGTTAACCTTCTATTCATAAACTTACTTTTTCCAGTGACTTTATTAAGTCTCTTTAAAAAAATAATACACTATCTTATATTTTTTGTCAATAATAATTCTTAAAAAAATCCAATAAATTTTTGATTTATTAGCTACTACCAAAGCTTGACAATGTCCCTGATTTTCTTTATGCTATTTGGTAGTAAATAACTTATTCCTATATTAAATTATTATATGGGATAATGCCGAAGTGGCGGAACTGGTAGACGCGCTACGTTCAGGGCGTAGTAGGTGTATGCCTGTGGGGGTTCAAATCCCCCCTTCGGCACCAAGTATTTAATTGACCGATTGACCAATTGGCCAATTAAATTAGTCGACAGTGAATATCATAGCGTACAGCGTTTAGCGTATAGTATTATAATAAAAATTCTGTATTTATTTTAGATTTTTTGTAGGGGTCGGATTTATCCGACCCGAAACGGGTTCGATGAATCGAACTCCTACCTTCTAAACATCATCCGCTAATAATCTTCTGACTCCTGGCTCCTGACTTCTTTTTCTTAACGAGATACGAGATACGGATTAAGTTTCTAACCTTTCTTTACATAATCAGATAGCACTTCTACTACCTTATCCATCTCCCATTCGACTCCGATAGTAAACCTGATAAATTGGTCGCCCAAACCGGAAAACTCATTTTCCCAACCAGCCAAAGAATAAATACTATTTTCATTTAAATACTTCCAAACTCTTTCGGTTTCTTCCTTATTCTTAAACTCTACTAAAACAAAATTTGCTTGGGAATCATAAGCAGAAAATCCCAGCTCATTTA
>JBAUBA010000062.1:0-4036 GCA_049676265.1 Atribacterota bacterium | reverse complement strand
AGGTTTTGTTAAAATTATAAATACGCTGATTATTAAATTATAAAATAGTACACTTAAATAAATAATTTCTAAATTAGAAGAATCTAATTCAGCCATTAAACGAATAAATATTGTGGATATAGAACTTACAATGAATCCAAAAAACAAATAAAAAAATGGATGGTCAAAATCAATGTGCTCATTAATTTCCTTTATTTTGATGCTCTTGCAACAATTGTTTATAAGCTTCTCCTTGAATGATTCAAAATTATTTAATCCATTTATAAATATACTATTACCATCTTTTAGTAATACTTTAATTTCTCTGATATATCCTTTAGTGGTTCTTTTTATACTTAATTTTGTAACATCCTTAAAAAGATACATTTCTTCTGCTTTTTTTGTTTTCCTTTTAATTGATTCATCATTAACTAAGAATCGTATCTGTGAGAAATAATTTAACGACTTTACAGTTAGTACTCTTGAAATATAAAGAAAAATTGAAAAAGCAAATATAAAAATAGCAGATTGCAAAATATTTGATATGATGAAATCGGAAACAGATACTATCAATCCAAGCCAAATACCAACGATAAGTGTAGTAAATGCTTTTTTTCTCCTTTCAATTTCTTTTAATGAAATATTGTATTCTATCAAGTTTGTGGCCATAAATATTTCTTTTTACATTAATTTAACGCTCATAAAATTGCATACAACATCCCGAGCATATGTAATGCTCATCTAAAGGGCAAACAAAAGTTACCGGTGTCAATTCTTTATTCTTGATATTTAATCAAACTATTTGTCAAGAATAAAAATTTGACCCTAATTCCTAAACTTGCCCTAATTCCTAAATTTTTTTACTCTTTAGCCACCAATTCCACACGCCGATTCTGAGCCTTTCCGGTAGCAGTTGTGTTGGGCGCGACCGGTGTGGATTCCCCATAGCCTTCTGTAAAAAGCCGTGAGAAAGATATACCTGCGGAAACCAGATATGACTTTACAGATTCCGCACGTTTTTGGGAAAGAATTTGATTGTGTTCGGTAGTGCCGTCTGAGTCGGTGTGTCCCTCAATGATCAACTGCATGGTCAGTTCAGATTTGAGCATGGCAACGATTTTGTCCAGTGTAGGCTTGGATTCAGCCCGAATGACATCTGAATCATAATCAAAGTTAATACCGTAAAGACGTACCCTACCGTATTCTAAAAGCTCCCCGGTCATCTGTTCCTGTATTCCGCCTCCCCAATGAGGACAGCCGCCAACGTCTTCAGATTTTTTTGTTCCATTCCATATTCCGCCCTGGGAATCTTCCCTGCCTTCATACCACCAAAGACCAAAAAACTTTTTTCCATCGGAGGTGAATATCATAACAGCCGGACCTTTCTGACCCGGTTCTATCCAGGTAAATTTCATGATACGGTCTTCAATCCCCCCGTTTAACACGCCTTCATCGTATTCATAACAGCCGGTCACTGATGTTCCCTCCTGCCTTAGATGAAAATCATTATAGTTCGTCGCATAGGTGCCGGACACATCAGCTATGGGTGTCCTGGTCAGTTGTTCTCCGTAGGCGCGAAAGTCCATGAGTTCTGTATATTCAGGCGAACCGTGATTATTCTTAATGGTCAACCGAACCCACTTTCCGGATTTATCAACAGTTACCGGAAAGCTCTGATTGTCTTCCCGGTCTACCAGCGACAGGCTAGTGATTTCCATAAACCCTTCGGTGGGGCCGTCATCGGAAAGTTCAACAACAATGTCCTTTGCGCCACGCCCCTTTGCATCAGCATAGCCCGTATCAAACTCCAGTCGGTCAAACATGCTTTTCTCGGCAAGTTCAATGACGATGACATTGTTCGAAATCTGGCCGCTAGGACAGCACCAACCGGTTTTCGGATTTTCGTCCATTATCCAGATATTGCCCCAGGCAGAGCTGTATTCGGGGGATGTTTCTACAAGTAATGCTCCAGAAGAGAAAGAGACCAGCGACTGATCAGTTGCGGCTGCATCAGTCATAAATCCAAGCTGAAAAAATAGACAAACGAGCGTAAGTAATAGCAATATTATTCTTTTACTCATAATGGAACCTCCTGATATTAAAATTATATGTTTTAAATATACTTATACTGTATCGGTTATCAAAAGTCCTTCTTTTTTAAAAAAGATTCTTTACTTTTAAATTATTTCTTATCAATGACACGGGTAATATTTTCCTCTCGCTCTAATAAAGGTATAAACTGGGCTCGCTCCATTAAATGCTTTAGTTTTTGTGGTGGAAAATTGAATAGAGATAAAAATAGGTGTCCGCCTAATATGCCACGAGTACCCCAGGTCCTTTTCCCATTTCCATTAATATTTTATTTATCAAGTTTAATTTTTTAAAATCAAAACCTACACGAAAATAACAGTCGTCAGGGGGACGGTTGTTCTGACAACCACCTCACGGAAACCCTTATAAAATAAGGCTTTTCGTCCACATCCAAAATAAGCCATTTTAAGCTATCTTAAACGGCTATTTCAAAAACAGGAACAATCACCTTAGGCAACCTCAAGAAACGCAGCTACGGCAATATTTCGCTAAAACCCTTATTTTGTAAGGCTTTTAGCCTCCTAAAAATGCTACTTTTATCCATTTTTTGCCCCATTTTCTCCCTATTTTGGGCCACTATCAACATCCTATATAACAAAAAAACGCAGAAACCCTTATGTTTAATGCGTTTTAGAGCCTTACCATTTTTCCTATAAAAACTGATAATGCTCTAATTCCATATATGTTTATTTCCCTTACTTAGCTAAAAAACAGTTTTTCTGTTCCTCTATTTTTCTCTTTATTAATTAAACCATCCCCTATCATGATCATGAAAACCTTGTAAAAAAAGGTTTAGAGGGACTACAAAAGCCAAAGGGCTGTTATTCATTTATATATGGTGGAGGCTGGTAGACGACTTTCGCAACTTTTGTATGAGTGTGGAAACTGAAAAAGTATGCCATAAGTTAGAAGAAGTAGTTGGTACCTGTTAGGATTTAAAAAATAATAAAAAAGGCAGAACATTCGATTAGGAAGTTCTGCCTTTTGATTTTCTTGGCTCCCATTTTACTTTGACTGAAGATTAGCAAATCATAGTAAAAAACTATAGAAAGTATTTATATGGGGGCAAAAGCCCTCTTAACCCTTAAATAGTCAAATTGATAAATAGTTAAAAATCTCGAACAGCACGGAACGGGAATGGATTGCCTTTGGGGAGGTTAGCCCCATCACCACTGCCGAAATCCAGATACCATGCGTTATTAGCACCGGCCTCCGACGAACTCCAATAGGGGAAATTACCAAAACCACCGATTACGCTTTTGTTATCAAATAGTTTGATCAGTTCTCCTAGCGAGGGTAAAAACCAGTCGTTATAGACGCCTTCTGTCAGGTTATCACAGTAGTATGCGGCACCACTCGAACAACCGGCTTGACCGACGATAGCAGTAGTGTTTGCCTGACCAGTCCCTATCGCTTGTTCAGTAGTATCAATCCAATCGAGTATTAAGTTGCTCCATGCTGAGACTTGGTCGGCTGTAGCTGCAATCAATCCGTGTTGTTTGTTTGCATCGTAACCAAGATCTCCGATTTGTAAGATATAGGCTACTTTGCCTCCGCCACAACTATCGCCCACTGCTACGTTTGCTGTTACCGGGAATACTGCCGTTACTACACCTGAGTTAACGGCATTTGTTGCCGGGGAAGATGTTCCAGCTACGGTAAAGAAGTTGGTAGCCACACCGGTTAAGTTAAATCCTGCTTTCGGGGTGAGGTTAATCGTTGCTGTGTAGGCTGTTCTTCCGGCAAATGGATTATTTGTTGGAGCCCAAGTGACGGTTCCTATGTATTGAGCTGTTTCTGTTATCGTTCCTACCGGAATTTCAGCTATTACCGGTGCAGTAACGCCGGTTATGGCTTTGATATCGATTACGGTTAATGTTTCCGGGAATACTGCGGTTACAACTCCTGAGTTAACGGCATTTGTTGCCGGTGATGATGTTCCAGCTACGGTAAAGAAGTTTGGCGC
>JBAUBA010000061.1:0-2362 GCA_049676265.1 Atribacterota bacterium | reverse complement strand
GTTCTGGAGCATTTTCTAAAATCATTAAAACCCTTATATTATAAGGGTTACAGCGTTTTAGGTGAATAATTATTAAATAATAAAATATAGTAAATATTTATAAAAAATATAGTTTTATTATAGTTTTTAAGTCGGAAAAACGTAAAATATTGCATAGTGATAGCGCATAGTTATTAAAATCAGTCGTTAGTCGTTGGTATTTAGTATTTAGTTTATAAAGAAATAAAGGATTTGGATTATAGGTACGGGAAGAAATAATAAAAAAGTAAAAGGAAATACAAAAAGAAATACAAAAGATGGATTCCCGCCTGCGCGGGAATGACATAAGGAGTGCGGGAATGACATTGGTGGTAGGGGGTTCGGAGAATTTTGTATTTTTTTTCAATTTTACAACGTCCTATAATATATCTTATGTAAAGTAATATAGATTTTATTATATTTCCTTCATTTTTTCTGTTTTCTTAACTATTATAAGAAGATTTTTACTATGTTAATATTTTCTATCAAAGTTTAGCAGGTCAAATGAAAAGCGGCAACAACATTTTTCTTTTGGTAAAGCGTATTGTATTCATCGCAAGCAGCTTTTGTTCTTTTAATGATGACCTCAATGTTATTTAATTCTAAATATTTAATTAATTCTAAGGGTACTTTCATTAAGCCATAATACCCGGTTCCGATAATTAGTGTTTCAGGTTTATTCTCCAAGATTTTCTTTATATCTTCAATGCGAAGATTGTGGCTTTCTCTTCGCCACCATTTAGCATCGATATTTTTTTTATAAATAATAATATCGGAATTATATTCTTTACTATTAATTATTATTTTTCCAAAATTATATGATTCTATCAATTCACTTTCCCCAGCACTTTATATATTGTCTTCCACTGTCCAAATCCAAAAGTAAAGTTAAATGAGAATAGTCTAACTTATTCAACTTCTCCGGTTAACAGATTATAACCCGGAGGAACTTTGTACAAAGCTTTTAACATCTTTTTTACATTTCTATCGATTGAAAATTCCCACCATTTCCCATATATATTTTCATCAACCTTAAAATTAAAACCGGCAATCTGAGTAAACATTGATAAGAAAAACTTATGATTTTTGCTATCATGGACATACTTATTGCTAAGCGAAATTACCCATTTTTCTAAATTATACCCTTTCCAACTCCATTTATATTCTGCGGCATATTTATTTGAGGCATATGATTCAATAACTACTTGACTTGTTTTTTTATCTTTACTCAATTTAAAAATAGTCTTTTCTCCTATTATCTGATTAAAAGTTATAAGAATGTTTGGCAAACCATTGTAAGTTGTTCCATTGTATACATTGACAATCCCATCAGGCCATCTTTTTACATAATTTTCTCCATAACCAAACTTTTTTATTAAGGATTTTTCCGAATCGGTTAATTCGTCTGAGGAAGCGTTCCCGTTTAATACGCAATAAGAATAATTTACTATTAAAAAAACAGCCAATATAAAGACCAGACTATAAAATAATTTCTTTTTCATGAATCTACTCCTTTCAATTTTTTACGGATTTTCCTTTTAATACGTTAGGGAAAAGGATTAGATACCTATAGAAAAGGTAAGAATTTTAATCAGCTTTTTTATTTTTTATTTAGAGAGTTAAATTTATCTTAATTTTTAGATCTCAATTCTAGTCAAAGAGAAACCTTCTATTTCTGTTATAATACAAATCGTTTCAAAAATTAACTAAAAATTAATACTTCAATACCCTTTTAATATAATCGTTTTTCAGTTTTCCAGTTAGATATAAATATTACTTATATTTATTGGTTTTCTAAAAGCTCCCAGAATTCTTTAATAATTATCTCAACAGCCTTATCAGTAGGTAATTTTTTAGATATTTCGTTTAGATTATCATTAGTAATTTTAAAAATTTCATTGATTAAATATTCATCGATATCAAATATATCCTCGTTTTTACTTTCCAAACTTACTTTTAAATTACCATATCGATTATCCCAAGACTGAACTTTCCAATCGTTATCAAAATAAACAGTAGAATTTCGATATTTAAAAGATTTAAAAGGTATTTGAATAGATTCAGGGGTCCCCATGGCGCTAATAACATCTTCTACAGAAGAGCCAATGGTAATGGGAAAAGCATTGAGATCTTTTCCAATATTATTAATAGTTACAGCGGTCATGACATCATCTACAGAAGAAAAACCTACTTTTTTTGAAATTACCAATGAAGTCGTATTTATGTCCCCAATAATGTTACCTTGTACATCTGTTATTTTAAATGTTCCCGCTGACTTACTCGTATTGATATCATCATATTTTGTAGTAGGGCTTATGTCATTAGAATAATTATCCTTTAAGTA
>JBAUBA010000060.1:0-8071 GCA_049676265.1 Atribacterota bacterium | reverse complement strand
TTTGAAAATACAGGACATCAAAGCCTAAAATCCTGAGCAAAATTGCTAATTTTTGCAATTTATAAACTACAAAACGTTTATCTTTCATAATCTTATATTGGGGGATTATACCCTCTACATCCTAAAATCGTAGAATCTTTTCTATCCTATCCAACCCCTCTTTAATATCTTCTAAAGATGCGGCATAAGACAACCTTAGATATCCTTCTGCTTCAAATGCACTACCCGGGATTAAAGCAACTTCCGCTTCCTTTAAAATAAGATTAGAGAGATCAAATGAATCACTAATCTTCTTGCCATTATATTCAATTCCTCTTTCTAATATTTTACTAATATCGGGAAAGGCATAAAAAGCTCCGGCTGGAGTAAGACAGGAAATTCCTTCTATTTCATTTAGTCTTCTTACCATATATTTTCTTCGTTCATCGAATGCTTTTCTCATTTCTTCGATAGTACCTTGATCACCATTTAAAGCTTCCACGCTAGCTTTTTGAGCGATAGAATTAGGATTAGAAGTACTGTGACCTTGAATTTTAGACATTCCCTGGATAATCTCTTTCGGACCTGCAGCGTAACCAATTCTCCAGCCAGTCATAGCATAAGATTTGGATACACCATTTATAGTAATTATTTTTTCTTTTATCTCGTCACTTAAGGAAGCCGGGCTTAAATGTTTTACATTATCATAAACTAATTTCTCGTATATTTCATCACAAATGCAATAGAAATTATACTTTAAAAGAAGCTGTGCTATCTTTTTCAATTCCTCTTGTTCATAAACAGCTCCGGTAGGATTATTGGGACTGTTTAAAATGAGTAATTTGGTGCTGGGAGTTATTTTTTCTTCGACCTGAGCAGCAGATAATTTAAATTCTTCCTCCTGATAAGTATTAATAAAGACGGGAACTGCCCCCGCAAATTTAATCTGTTCTGTATAGCTAACCCAGCAGGGAGTAGGCAGCAGTACCTCATCACCTGGATCACAAATAGTTAAAATAGCATTAAAAAGACATTGTTTCGCCCCGGTAGAAACTATTATCTCTGAAGTTTTGTAATCTATTTTATTATCTTTTTTAAATTTTTCTGCTATAGCTTCTTTAAGTTCTATTATTCCTGAACTAGTAGTGTAGTGAGTAAATCCTTCTTTAACCGCAGAAATAGCCTCTTCTCTAATATTTTTTGGGGTACCAAAGTCAGGCTCACCTGCTGCAAAACTGATTACTTTCTTCCCTTCCCGCTTCATTTCCAATGCCTGGGCAGTAATTGCCAAGGTCTGAGATGGATTTATATTTTTTACTCTTTCCGAAATAGTCATCTTTTTCCTTCCTTTCCATTTATAGGGGTCAGGTCTCAACATTTGACATAAGCTATTTTTAAATTAAGCAGATAGTAGGCTTATGTCAAATGTTGAGACCTGACCCCTATTTTTTTTTCATTTTTAGATATAATCAAGCCAACTTAAGTATTTATCTTCTTTCCCCTTAGCGATATCGAAGAACTTCTTTTGAATATTTTCAGTTACCGGTCCACGCTTTCCTTCTCCAATCTGGTAATTATCAATCTCTCTAATAGGAGTAACTTCAGCAGCCGTTCCAGAGAAAAATACTTCATCAGAGATGTAAAGTTCATCTCTTCCGATGCGCTTTTCTTTAACTTGATAACCCATATCTTGAGCAATTTTTATTATTGCATCACGAGTAATTCCTTCTAATACTGTATTAGTAGGAGTGGTATAAATTATTCCATTTCTAATCCAAAATAAATTTTCTCCTGAGCCCTCAGTCACATAACCATCTGTATCTAATAAAATTGCTTCATCAACTCCCGCTTCAATTGCTTCCATCTTGGCAAAGATAGAATTAACATAACCTCCACATATTTTAGCTTTTTGAGAAGTTGAATTTATATAAGTTCTGGCATAACTTGAAATTTTAGTTCTAATTCCTTTAGCTAAGGCCTCTTCACCCAAATATGCACCCCATTCCCAGATCGCAATGGTACAATTTACCGGGCATTTGAAGGGATTTACCCCCAATTCTTTAAACCCACGATAGATTAAAGGCCGGATATAGCCACTCTGAAGTTTATTTGCTTTAATAGTATCTTTAATCGCCTGCCTAAATTCTTCTTTAGTATAGGGAATTTCCATTTTGAATATTTTTGCTGAATTAAACAAACGATCAACATGTTCCTTTAATCTAAAAATCGCTGTTCCACTCTCGGTCTCGTAAGCCCTTATGCCTTCAAACACTCCACTTCCGTAATGTAGAGCATGGGTACATACATGAACTTGAGCTTTATCCCAATCAACCATCTTCCCATCCATCCAAATTTTTTCTGCTTTCATTTTTATTTACCTCCTTCTTAAGATTAAATTTAGAGTTATTTTATCACATTTTTACAATAATTACATATATTAATTCGTATCTCGTGATTCGTATCTCGTGAATCGTATCTCGCAAAGAGAATAGAAACCGAGAACTAGAATAAGTTCGCATCTCTTATTTAGTAGGGGTTCGATTCATCGAACCCGTCTGTTTCGGGTCGGATAAATCCGACCCTTACATTAAAAACAATGCTTAAGGCAAATGAGTGATAAGATTAAATTTTTGAAATTATAAAAACAGGTACTTATTACGGGTTAGTTATCACATGTTACACATACTTCACTTGTTGGTTAGTTATTTACCTGGTTAGTTAGTTAGTTAAGAAAATAATAGGTAAAAGTCAGCAGTAAGAAACCAGAGGGTAGAATTTAGAACAATAAATTACTATTTCCTTATTTATATCCAACTACACTGCCAAAGTTTACTTTAGTATTTTAATAGTTAACGCTAATTAAATATTTTGTTCTAATTCTTCTAATTTTACTTTTTGTATTTCAAAATTATCACTATTGAGAATGATTTTAGCAGTTTTTTCTACTTTCTCTGGTAAACCGGTGGTGTAGTAATTTTCTTTACTTTTCCCTTCTTTTTTTGAGATTCCCTTTTGAAAGAGAACTTCTTTTAAAATTAATGAGGTGCTGACAGCCGGATTAATTAATGTTACTTCTGGGCCCATGATATCTGATATTACCTTTTTTAAAAAAGAATAGTGAGTGCAGCCTAAAATTAGAGTATCAATTTGTGCTTCTCTTAAAGGTTTCAGATATTCTCGGGCAACTTCGTAAGTTTCAGGTGCAGTAAATTTACCGACCTCAACTATAGAGACAAATTCGGGACAAAAGTTAGAAAAAACTTTTATTTCGGGGGTAATTCTTTTAACTTCTTTAGGATAAGCTCCATTTTTTGTGGTAAATTCAGTGGCGATAACTCCGATCCTTTTGTTTGAAGTCTTCTTTATGGCATCCTGAACTGCAGGCTGGATAACACCAATTATAGGAATAGAAAAATATTCTCTTGCTTTTTTGAGGCTGGCAGCGGTAGCTGTATTGCATGCTATAACACAAATTTTAATCTTTTTCTTTAAAAGGAAGCTAATTATCTGTAAAGTAAATTTAATAAGTTCTGATTGGCTTTTCTCGCCATAGGGTTGACGCTGATTATCAGCAAAGTATTCAATGTTTTCTCGGGGAAGCAATTTTTTAACTTCTTTTACTACCGATAAACCACCTAACCCTGAATCCAAAAAACCGATCGGTTGCTCTCCCATTTAATACCTCTTTCCTCTGTTAAATAAAAGTAATACTCTTTATGTTAAAAAAGTAATTTACGGCTTTAACGCTTATAACCTTGAGCGAAGGTAGGAAGATTAAAAGCTGCTTTATGAATACCTCTATCATAATATTTTAAATTATTAAGTTTTAAAGCTTCTATTTCGTTAAAATCGTTTATAGGGTGGTATTTCTTAGAGCAAAAGGTAAATCCAATTATTCCACTGGGATAAGTGGGTACCAAGGTGTAATAATATTCCGAAATGGGATAAATGTCTCTTATAAAAGAGAATAGTGATTTAATTATTTTTTGATGATAGAAGAATGATTCTGCCTGGGCAACTACAATTCCATCATCTTTTAAGGCCTGAAACATTGCTTCGTAAAATTCTCTCCTGAATAATACTTCAGCAGGACCTATGGGGTCAGAAGAATCTACGATAATTATATCATATTCATCTTCGTGAGATTTTATAAATTTATTTCCATCTTCACAATATATTTTTACTTTGGGGTCATCGAAACTATTAGCCAAATAAGGAAAATATCTTTTAGATATCTCTACTACTTTTTCATCAATCTCACAGACGTCTACTTCATTGACACTATCGTGTTTTAATATTTCCCTTACCGTCCCACCATCTCCACCTCCAATTACCAGAACCTTTTTGGCTTTTGGATGGACACACAAAGGGACATGGGCAATCATTTCATGATAACAGAATTCATCTGCTTCTGTAAGCATAATTACCTCATCGATGAGTAAAATCTTACCAAATGACTGACTCTCCACAACTTCAATCTCTTGAAATTCTGACTTTATCTTTTCGAGAGATTTTGTAATTCTTACTTTTAAAGCCCTTCCGTTTTTAATCTCTAATTTCTCTTCTATCCATATTTCTTTGTTATTCAAATCAATTAGCTCCTTAAAATATAATGCATTTTAACATCTTTTGCTTCAAAATATTTCTTGGTAAATTCCACTACCACTGATGGCTCGTAATATTTACAACTGAATATATCTAAATAGGCACTATTACTCTTATTAGCAAAATGTCCTGAAATCAAAGAAGTCTCAATCAATTGAACCATGGAATAACCGGCAACTTTCTCATCTTCACCAAAATTTACAATTTGAGTTTCACCAAATTGCTTCATTTCGATCAATTCACAAAGCTCATCAATATATCTTTTTATTGCCTTTGCATCTCTTATGGTTTCAGGATTACATTTATAAAGGTCTACGCAAGTTAATAATCCCCATGCGCTAGCATCGTAAAATTCTTTCTTTATATTGCTCATTTCTTACACACCTCCGGCTTATGTAAAAGTGTAACTGGAAAATTTAAAATTCCTCTCTTTACTTCAGTTACTGAAATATTGCCCGCGCTAAGTTCCTTTTTAAGGTATTCCAGCGCTAAATGACTTTTAATTTCATTGCCACAAGTGAAAATATCTAAAGCACAGTAGCCATATTCTGGCCAGGTATGGATGGAGAAATGGGATTCTGATATTACCACTACCCCGCTTACTCCGTGAGGAGAAAATTTATGAAAGGTTGAATTTAAAGTAGTTGCTCCTGATATTTTTACTGCTTCCAACAGTAGTTCTTCTATTTTTATAACATCGTTGATTAGATTTGTATCACAATCGTATAATTCTATTAATAAGTGATCTCCTAAATGATTCATTCCTTTAACTTGCGATATATTTAAAGCCTATATCGCCCCCCCCTCTTTAAAATATTAGTTATACTGTCCTCTAATTTTTTAATATTTTCCACCTTTAAAAATGATATTAAAATACAAGTGATAATATATCAAAATAGTTATAATTTATCAATACTTTTTAGCATTTTTTTTAAATATTTTTTAGTAAAAAAATATAATGGGGCACAAACATACTAAATCTATTATTTTTTAGTGATTCAGTTTTATTTTATTTTTAATCTTTTGAGAAAATATTAGTGGTTATCCATCCATATCATTCATTAAATACTCTCACAAAGATTTGGTCTATATTTTTTAAATAAGTTTGATAATCGAAACATTTTTCTATCTCTGATTTTTTTAAATATTGACCTACTTCCGGGTCTTCCGATAAAAGTTTTTTGAACTCGGCTTGACCCTGCCAAACCCGCATAGAAATTTTCTGCACCATTCGATAAGCTTCCTCCCGGGAAAGTCCTTTTTCAGTAAGCTCCAACATTATCTTTTGAGAAAATATCAAACCCTTGGTTTTTTCTAAATTTTCCTTCATTCGCTCGGGATATACATTTAAATTAGAAATAAGATTAGTAAATTTTTGCAACATATAATCGATTAGAATATTGCTATCGGGGATAATAATCCGTTCTGCAGAAGAATGAGAAATGTCTCTCTCGTGCCATAGGTTTACATTTTCTAGAGCAGTCATCGCGTTTGCCCTAACTACTCGGGAAAGTCCGCAAATTCTCTCACAAATTATAGGATTCCTCTTATGAGGCATAGCCGAAGAACCCTTCTGCCCGGCGGAAAATTTTTCCTCTACTTCATAAATTTCAGTCCTTTGTAGTCCCCTTATTTCAGTGGCAAACTTTTCTAAAGAACTGGCAATTACAGCTAAGGTGCTCAAATAATAGGCATGTCGGTCTCTTTGAATAATTTGATTAGAAATTTTTGCCGGTTTTAGATCTAATTTTGCGCAAACATATTCCTCAACATAGAGATCAATATGGGCAAAAGTACCTACTGCCCCCGATATCTTACCATAATTTATTTCTTCCTGTGCCCTCTTCATCCTTTCCAAATTTCTCTGCATTTCGGAAAACCATAAAGCCATTTTAAAACCAAAAGTAATCGGTTCAGCATGAACACCATGAGTCCTTCCTACCATCAGAGTATATTTGTGCTCTAAAGCCTTTTCTTCTAACGTATTTATCAAATTATCAATATCTTTTATGATTATTTCGGCTGACTGTTTTAACATCAAGGCTAAAGAAGTATCTAATATATCAGAAGAGGTTAATCCTTGATGGAAATAACGGGAATACTCCCCTAAATTTTCTCCGACGGCAGTGGTAAAAGCCAATACATCATGTCGGGTTATTTTTTCAATCTCCTGAATGCGTTCTAAAGAATATCTGGCGTTTTTTCTGATATTTTCAATAGCCTCTTGATCTATCTTTCCTAATTCAAACAAAGCTTCACAGGCTAAAAGCTCTATTTTTAACCAAGTTTTATATTTATTTTCCTCTTCCCAGATATTTTTCATGGCCGGGAGGGAATATCTATCAATCATTGATATCACCTCTTTATTAATTGACCAATTCACCGATTATCCAATTCTCCAATTAAGATAAAGATTAAGATTAATTGGCCGATTAACCGATTAAGATAATTATTTAGTTAACAAATAGCGTTTAACGTATAGATGCGGCTAGGCTACAAGTGTAAGTAAAATATATAATTTAAAATAATTTAATTTAATCAACCGGCTAATTGGTAAATTGGTAAATGGGTAAATTGCATTTTATTTATTTAAATACTTTTTCTCGAATAATAGTCTGACTTCTTTTAGGGCCTACAGATACTATAACTACTTTTGTTCTGACTAATTCTTCTATTCGGCGAATATATGCTTTTAATTGCTGGGGAAGGTCACCGTATTTAGTTATCTGAGAAATATCTCCTTTCCACCCTTCCATCTCTTCATATACCGGGATACAGTTCTCTAAAATCTCTAAACTAACCGGAAACTCTTTTATTGTTTCTCCATTATATTTATAAGAAGTGCATATTTTGATCTTGTCAAAGTCACCTAGAACATCTATCTTGGTTAAAACCATGCTATCCATCCCGTTAATTCTGACTGCATAGTTTACTAATACTACGTCCAACCAACCACATCTTCGAGGTCTTCCGGTGGTTGCTCCAAATTCTCCTCCTTTTTGTTGTATATGCTCTCCCAATTCCCCTTTCAGTTCAGTGGGAAAAGGTCCTCTTCCTACTCGGGTAGTGTAGGCTTTGGTTATTCCCATAACTTTGTTTATCTTGGTAGGACCTACGCCTGTCCCTGCACAAGCACCGCCGGCAATGGGATTAGAAGAAGTTACATAAGGGAAAGTGCCATGATCAATATCTAATAAAGTTCCCTGGGCACCTTCAAATAATATTTTTTTACCTTCATTAATGGCCTGATTCAGGTGCAGGGAAACATCTATCACATATTTTTTTAACAATTGACCATATTTCTTGTATTTTTTTAAAATGTCCTTCTTTTCCTGATTGGATATTTTAAGCCCATATAATTTTTCGAAAATATCATTTTTTTCGTTTAAATTAATTTCTATTTTTTTTGATAAAGATTTTCCATCTATCATATCAATCATTCTTATCCCAGTGCGAGCGATTTTATCTACGTAGGCTGGACCAATAC
>JBAUBA010000059.1:0-9246 GCA_049676265.1 Atribacterota bacterium | reverse complement strand
TCCTCTTTTCACATTTTTATTGATTTCTTTCTGCAGCCATTATTTTATTAACTCTTTTCCAATGTCTTCCACCGGCAAAAGAAGTTTCCAACCAGAGTTTTACCATATCGCGTAATTCATCCGGAGTGTGTAATGGGCCGCCTAAAGTTAAAATATTTGCATTATTGTGTTCTCTGCTGTTTATAATAGTTTTAAGATTATAACACAGGGCAGCTCTTATCCCCTTAACTTTATTACAGACCATCGAAGAGCCAATTCCAGCTCCATCGATCATAATTCCTCTTTCGCATTCTCCGCTGGCCACCTTCCTGGCCACTTTAAGGGCAAAATCAGGATAATCCACGCTATCCTTACTAAAAGTTCCGACATCTGTAACTCGATAACCAATAGCACGTAAATAATCTCTAATAATTTCTTTGGCCTCAAATCCACCATGATCTGAACCAATGGCAACACACCCCACTTTATCCCGAACATTATTGGGGATAGGTTGGACTTTTTCAGGGCTAGTGGTAGAATACAATCCACTAACCACATTCTGGATAATTTTTATTCTATTGATATTATCAGTCATTTTCTTTAACCTTATTCTATACTTTAATTAATTGCATCGACGATTCCTACAATCATTGTTCTAACCGGGGCAGTCGAGTTGTTCATAATCAAACGAGAGGAATTCCCTTCATCAATCACCAGGACCGTGTCTCCCACCCCCGCCTGGACAGTATCCAAAGCCAAAATACTTTCCCCTTGCGGCTCTTCTTTATCATTCACAGGCTGAACGATTAAAATCTTATATCCTTGATAAATCGGAAGCTTTATAGTTGAAACCACATTACCGATTACCTTACCTAAAATCATAATTACTCTCCAATATTTACCTGATCAACTATGCCTATAATAGTCAGATCAGAAGGGTTAAACCAATTTTTAAGTCCCAGAGCTGCCTCTCTGCCGCCTTCATAGAATACAATATCATTTATACCTGCCTGAACCGTATCGCAAGCCACCACAGGATCACCAATTTCTTCCAATTTTTCATTAAGAGGCTGTACTAATAATAGTTTTATACCTTGAAAAGATTCTACTTTTTGGGTACAAACTACATTACCAATCACTTTACCTAATTTCATCTCTAACCTCCGAATATTCGGTAAATAAAATTAAATTTATTTTAGACAATTCTAAAATAACCTACCAGAACACAACGTCTTTCCCGGGTAAAAGTTCTTGCCCTGGTTAATCCCTCTCCGGTAGGAGTAGCAATAGTAAAAGAGGTATACCCGGCTCCCCCAAATCCCAAACCACTATAATTTGGTCCATTTTTTATAAAAAGAGAACAATTCATCAATTTAGCCATCCTGGAAAGTTTAGCAATGTTCTTAGAATGAATAGAAGCACTATGTCTAAAGTTATGCTCACACTGCACGGCAAAATCTATGGCCTCATCCACATTGCTAAAGCGAACCAAGGGAATCACCGGTAAAAGCTGTTCAGTCCAGACCAATGGATGATAACGGTCTACTTCGCAAAGTAATATTTTGGTTTGTTCAGAAATATCTAACCCGATATCCCGGGCAATTACACTGGCATTTTTCCCCACATATTTTTTGTTCGGTGCTCCTTCATGTCCGGGCTTTCCCGGGTCAGCAATAACCAATTTAGTAACTTTTTCAATCTGTTCACCTTTTAATTCGTGAGCACCATTTTTTATCATCTCTTCTTTTAATTGATCGGCAATTTGGGAAACAGCTAAAATCTCCTTCTCACAAATACAGACAATATTATTATCAAATCCTGCTCCATTTACAATATCACGGCCGGCTTTAACCAAATCGGCAGTTTCATCTACGACACAGGGAGGATTTCCCGGACCAGCAGCAATGACTTTCTTATCACTGTTCATAGCTGTTTTAACTACCGCCGGACCACCGGTTACTACCAATAATTTAATTTTAGGATGTTTCATTAAAGTTTGAGCTGAATCGATAGTCGGATTAGCAATAGCACAAAGAACGTTGGGAGGACCACCGGCTTTTACAATCGCCTGATTGATCAAGGAAATAGTAAAACAAGAACTTCTTTTTGCTGCAGGATGCGGATTGAAAACTACCGAATTTCCACCGGCAATCATGCTTATTCCATTATTAATAACTGAAGAAGTAGGGTTGGTAGAGGGTATAATAGAACCGATAACTCCGTAAGCTGCTCTTTCCATTAAGGTCATCCCATTATCATCGGAATAGGCTGTAGGCTCAAGGTCTTCTATCCCCGGCGTTTTTAAAGCAGCCAATCTATTCTTTTCAATCTTATCTTCTACTCTGCCAAAAGTTGTTTCCTCTACGGCTAATTTAGAAATCTCTTCCAGATTACTCATAATTATTTTACGTATGCTTCGAATTATCTCTCTTCGTTTTTCGAGAGTTAATTTCATCAGTTCGAGATGAGCAGCTTCAGCAGCATCAACTGCAGCATTTACTTCTTCAAAAATACCATCCTGACCCGAAGAAGGTATATTTAATGAACTATCGAATATTTTTTTATCGCTTTTATCGCTTTCTAATTTATCAAGCACATTTTCAATTATTAATTTCAAATCTTTTTCGTTTATTTCCATAATTTACCACCTAAGTGTAAATTTTTATCTTATCTTTAATAAATAAAATAAGGTTTAATCTCCGGATGAGGGTTAGGAATAATGACCTCTTTGCAAAGTAGACCTTTATCACCTATAATCTTTACTGCTGCTTTGACTGCAGCTTCCACTTCGTCTATATTCCCTATCATTTTAATATAGGATTTACCGCCCATCCCCGCAGCCAATCTAACCTCATTAATTAAAACATTGGCAGTCTTGGCAGCTATATCGGCAGCTTCAATACTGGCAACGACCGAAAATGATTCTACTACAGCCACCGCATCCCAAATCTTGCATTCAACCGTACCGATAATTGCCGGAATAATTTGAGAATGTAAATTGGTAATAAATAATTCGTCAACTATATAACCTTCTCCAATTTCCTTGCCAGCAGTAAGAGAAGCATCGACTGCTGCCACTTCACCGGTAAAAAGAATTACAAATTTTCCCGGACAAATCGTCCTCGCATCTATTACTTTCACCGAGGCAGCTTTTACTACGCCATCTAAAGCCTTTATCCCTACTGCTATACTGTTAAATTCTAATACTCCAAGAACGATTATATCCATATCTTACCTGTCTTTCATTATTATTTTTTAATAATAATTCTTTCTTCGCAAATATAAGTTATTCTTCCTTTAATGCTTGCATGTAATCGAGCACCTAATTTCCCCTTAGGGATTTCCGCAATAAGGTCCCCCTCATTTACTTGTTCACCAATTTTTACTACAGGTTTCGAAGGAACACCCGCATGTTGTTTAAGTAAAATCTCCACCTGGTCGGGATTAGTTTCTATTACTGGCAATTGGCGTTGGTCGTCTACATCATATTTATCTAATCTCAAGCGATTTTTAATCCTCGAACTGGGGATATTTCTATATTCTTTCATCTCTCTTGGATTTTCTTCTTTACCCGAAAACTTGGGTTGATAGCCGGCTGCCAGAAGATTTTCCTTAATTTTTTGATTTATAATTCTGGGGGACAACTCCATCGGACAGGCGAATACCTCGCAAAGCCCGCATTCACTGCATAGAAAAGCATTTTTAATTATTTCGTACGGAAGATCGAGTCCAAAGTTTATCTGTCTCATAATCTTATGGGGATAAAGTTCGTGACCCAATAAATAACGAGGACATAGGTCGGTACAATAACTGCACTGACAACAGGCAGCTTTACTTTGCTTGATAATATATTCAATTCTTAAGGTCTTCTTCAAAACTAAGGGATGGTCCCGAGGCAAAACCAGAATCCCGGTGGTAGTTTTAGTTACCGGTGTATCAAGATCAAAGACTACCTTGCCCATCATAGGTCCCCCCACAATGACTACAAAATCTTCTATGGTAGGTTCACAAAGATTGATAATTTCCCGGAAAGAAGTACCAATCCGTGCAATTATGATAGCCGGTTTTTTTACTTCTCCTATGCAAGTTAGTGCCCTTCTGGTAACTGCATTACCTTTTTCTGCCATGTACACATTTCTCAGGGTCTCTACATTATTTACCAAACAACCTATATCCGGAGGAATTCCGCCTTCCGGAATAACTTTGCCGGTAATTTCCTGTACCAGGATAAACTCATCACCGACCGGATAATAATCCTTAAGATTAAATAATGATATATTTTTCTTTCCGACTATAGCTTTTTTTATATTTCCCGCAATAGATAGGTCTTTTTTTTTCAGGGCAATTACCCCTTTTTTTGCACCAGTCGACTGCATAACCAATTCTAAACCTTTTACTACCTCTTCTCCTTGTCTTTCTATAATATATTTATCATTATAAAGAAGAGGTTCGCATTCCGCTCCATTTCCAATTACTACATCATATTTGTTGGACACCTTGATATGGGTGGGGAAACCGGCGCCGCCAGCTCCTACTACTCCCATATCCCTTAGAACATTCTCAAGTGCCATAAGTTCTTCCCCTTCTTACAAACTATATCGCCTATTTTTTAAAAACAATTTTATTGTGTTCTTCTACCATATCGACAATTCCTACGATTACGCAATCGACTGGTTTCTGATGGGTAACTTCTGTCTGTCTTGCAGAACTCCCCTGAGATATTATCACTACCTCTTCTACTCCTGCACCGACAAGGTCTACGGCTACCAAATAATTACCATCTACTTCTCCTTTATGATTACAAGTTTGGACAAGAAGACATTTCTTTCCTTTTATTCCTTTATCTATTTGGGTACTAACTACAGTACCCACAATTTTACCAAATATCATCTCTACCTCTTTTTATTAATTTCTTGAAATTTTTAGGAATAGACAAACTAGTTGATAGTAATTCGTATTGCGTATTGAGTATCGCGTAAATAAAATCAGTTATCAATATATAGCTAAAAATTTAAAACGAAAAGCGTAAAACCATAATTTAAAATTGAAAACTTTTTTGTATAATGAATTCTGTTTAGTGTAGGGGGCGGATTTATCCGCCCCGATTTATTTTATTAATTATTTTTTATATACATATTCCCCGTTAATATCTATAGAGTCGACTATAGATATTATAGTTGCATCGCTCGGTTTACCTTCGGTAGTATCTGTCATCCTGGAACTGCTTCCGGCTACAAAAAAGACTACTTCCCCTAATCCTGCACCAACACTATCCATTGCCACCAAATAATCACCTTTCCCTTGCATGTTAGTAGGATTAATTTTCTCTAGAAGTAAAAATTTTATACCCTCAATTTTTGGTTCTTTCCTGGTTGACACCACCGTACCCACTACTTTCGCCAGTATCATATTTTCTCCTCCTGTATTATGGGTGCATCAATTAGTCAGTACTCATTTTTTCTTTTTTGCTCTTAACCGGGCCTCTGCCCAAAGGAAGAACATCATCTACATTACTATGTGGTCGCGGAATAATATGAACAGAAATTACTTCACCAATTTTTTGGGCAGCTGCATTTCCGGCATCAAGAGCGGCTCGGACAGCTGCTACATCACCGCGTACGATTGCAGTATTATATCCGCCGCCAATTTTTTCATAACCTACCAAATCTACCCTGGCTGCTTTCACCATAGCATCTGCTGCCTCTACCATTGCCGCAAAACCTCTTGTTTCAATCATTCCTAATGCATCTGTATAAACGTCCATCTTTCTTTTTACCTCCTTAATGTTATTTTTTTGACATTTTTCTTTGCTTTTTTAACATTTTAACATATAATTATTTCCATGTCAATACTTTTTTTGATAATTTTTTAAAATAACTAATATTTTTATAATTTTTAAATTTTTTTAAAATATCTCTAAAGGCTGTTATTTGGTGAGTGGGGTAAGGAATTAATAAATTTATCTCTATTATTCCTTGAAGTGTTATAATTACAAAATTAATGGATTGCAAAAGAAGTTGAAATAAAAAATATTTACCTTTGCCTTTGGATCTTCTCCAAATATCCGCTCCCTCTAAAAAATTTAAGAGGATCTAAAGGTAACCCCATCTCTTCCCTTACTTTAAATAAAAGAGGCGTTATGTCAGCTTCAAAAGCTTCAGTTAACACCTTCTCAGCCATAATTATATCCTCATCTTGTTGAAATTTTCTCAAAGATTTTCTATCTACAATTAGAGCTTTCGCATAGGTTTTTTGAATATTTTCAACGCTTTGGATCATTTCTTCAATTTTTGGCTTAAGGTTGTGACACTGGTCTATCATATAAGCTATATCAGCCTTTATTCCATCCTCTTCTGCTGATACCAGTTCATTGAAAATAAGGAAAAATTCATAAGGATTTATAGAACCCACCGTCAGGTCATCATCAGCATATTTTTTATTATTAAAATGAAATCCTCCTAACTTTTCCTCATCTAAAAGATAGGCTACTATCTGTTCTATATTGGTACCTAAAGCGTGATGTCCTAAATCGACCAATACCATAGCCCTATTTCCTAATTTTAAGCACAAATTATATGCAGTACCCCAATCAGGTATGTCAGTATTATAAAAAGCCGGTTCAAAAAATTTATATTCTATAAGTATGCGCATATCATTTGTTAAATTATCATAAATTTCTTTCAAACTATCTTCTAATCTATGTTTTCTCTCTCTGATATCATCCTGTCCGGGATAGTTGGTTCCATCGCCTAACCAGAGAGAAATATCCTTGGATTTAAGTGTCTTGGCAATTCCTATACACTCCAGGACATGATCAATAGCTTTTTTTCTCACTTTTTGACTTGGATTACAAAGACTTCCTAATTTATAATCCTGATCCTGAAATAAATTAGGATTTATAGCTCCCGGTTTTATTCCCAAAGAAAGAGAATATTCTAAAAGAGCA
Organism: Atribacterota bacterium; assembly: GCA_049676265.1. GTDB lineage: Bacteria > Atribacterota > Phoenicimicrobiia > Phoenicimicrobiales > Phoenicimicrobiaceae > Sediminicultor. The sequence goes on along the minus strand of JBAUBA010000059.1, from coordinate 2,321 downwards.
TTCCAATTATCAGTGATATCCCAAGGAATATGCAAAGCTATCGAAGGACATATGCCGGTGACCTTGTGTACTTCTGCAGCGTCCTGAATTTTTTCTTTTACACTCTTAGCAGCTCCTATCTGCTTAAAAGTTGCAAAACGAGTTCCTGAATCTGAATAACCCCAACTCGGAGTTTCGATCTTTAATGCCTTCAATTTTTTCTCAACTTTACTTACGTTAACTCCCTTTCCTTCCAAAGAAGCCTTTAAAATTTTATAACTTGTTTTATAATCTCTCATTTTAATCAGGATAAATAATCCTATTCCTCCTTTCTTTAGAATGTATCTTTGCTTTTTATTTTATTGTGAATGATTTTTTAGAAACTCCTCCACTTCTTTACGATAGGGCATAGCGGGAGCTGTGCCAATTTTGGTTACGTTGAGACTAGCGACAGCATTGGCAAAATAAGTTGCTTCCACTAAGCTCTTCCCTTCTGAAAGAGCAATAGCTAAGCCTCCATTAAAAGCATCTCCTGCTCCTGTAGAATCTACAATCTTTACTTCTTCGAAAGTAGGTACATGAGTAGTTTCTTTAGAATTTACTACTAAAGCTCCTTCTTTACCCAAGGTAACAACAACATCTTTTACTCCAGTAGATATAATTTCCTTGGCAGCTTTCTCAGCTTCTTCAACTGTATTAACATTTCGATTAGTAATTAGTTCCAGCTCACTTCTATTGGGAGTAATTAGAGATACTTTCTTTAAAATATTTTTCTCTAACTTCTGCCCCGGGGCAGGATTAAGAATAGAAATAGTATTATTAGACTTATACACTAGTTTTATAACATATTCTACAATTTCCACCGGAATTTCTAATTGTAACAGTATTACATCTGCCCTCACAATGATATCTCTTGCATTTTCTACCAATGGAATATCTATTTCCATATTTGACCCAGGAGCTACTACTATCATATTTTCAGCGGTTTTATCATCTACTAAAATAAAAGCCATACCCGTGTGCTTAGTTTTACTTACCTTAAGATAGTCAATGTTAATCTTCTCTTTTATAAAATTATTTCTGGCAATCTCGCCAAAATAATCTGTCCCTATACAACCTACAAAACAAACTTCAGCACCTAACCTTGCTGCAGCTACAGCTTGATTTGATCCTTTCCCTCCGGGGCCTAATTTAAATGGTCCACCTAAAACAGTCTCTCCATGTTTTGGAAGCCAGGGAGTCTTGGACATTAAATCTGTATTATAACTTCCTACAATTACAATCTTACTTTTTTTCAAATTATTCACCTCCAACTAACCTTTTACGGCTCCAAAGGTTAAGCCCCTTACTAAATATTTCTGGAAAAATACTACCAAAATAACTCCGGGAATAATTGCAATCAAAGAAAGTGCCGATAATTCTCCCCATTGAATGCCATGACCCCCAATTAATTCTGAAAGAACTACCGGTAAGGTTCTTACATTATTCCTGGTAAACATAAGGGCAAAGAGAAATTCATTCCACGCGAAAACAAATACAAATAGTGCTGATACCACCACTCCGGGAATTATTAAGGGAAAGGTAACCTTCCGAAAAGCCCCGAAGCGAGAATAGCCATCCACTAAAGCCGCTGACTCAATCTCCTCGGGTAGGTCTTCAATAAATCCTTTAATAAGCCATATAGCAAAGGGTAGGTTAATTAATAAATAAGACCATACTAAAGCAAGGTAAGTATCAATTATTCTTAAATACTTAAAAATAAAAAACAGCGGTAATACAGCGATTATGGGTGGCGCAAAGAGCAAAGAAAGAACAAAGAAAGATAAATTTGGTCCTCCAAATTTAAATCTTCCTAATCCATAACCGGCAAAAAGGGCGAGAATGACTACTAAAACAGTACCGATACAAGCTACAATAAGACTATCTAATGTTCCTTTTGAACCACCCAAGGAAAGCGCACGGATAAAATTATCAAATTTAAAATTAGTAACCCAAAAAATAGGAGGATAACTGAAAAACTCTCCTCCTTCCTTAAAAGCTCCTATAAAAATCCAATAGATAGGAAAACCAAAAAGTAGAACAAAAAAAGTAAGTAATAAGTTTTGAAACCAATGGTTTAACTTTTTTCTTCTTTCTCTTTGTCTAAATTCTTTTAATTTTTTATCATTCATACCCATTTACGCTCTCCTCCTTTGCATAACTTTTCTCACAAAGATAGTGGCTATAATAGTCATTATTACTAATTGAACCAAGGCTAAAGCTGAAGTATAACCAACTTTCCAATATTTTACCCAACTTATATAAGTGTATAAACTTAGTGTTTCTGTGGTAATGCCAGGACC
>JBAUBA010000058.1:0-2285 GCA_049676265.1 Atribacterota bacterium | reverse complement strand
AAGTCCGGTAATAACTTCTACTAATTCAGTCTGCCCATTTCCTTCTACGCCGGCAAATCCTAATATCTCTCCTTCCTTTATTTCAAAAGAGATGCTCTTTACAGCGGGCAATCCCTTATTGTTAAGCACTTTTAATTTTTCTATTTTTAAAGCTGTTTTCCCAAGGTTAAGGGGATTTTTTTTGATATCAAAAATAACTTTTCTACCAACCATCATACTGGCGATTTCTTCCTGATTGGTATCTTTGGTATTCTTTACTCCTACCACTTTCCCTCTTCTCATTACAGTAACCCGGTCAGAAAGGTCTTTTACTTCATTCAATTTATGGGTAATAAAAATAATAGTTTTACCTTGTTTTTTTAGTGATCTAAGTATTTCAAATAGCTCTTCAACTTCCTGGGGAGTTAGCACCGCAGTGGGTTCATCCATCACCAAGATTTCTGCCCCTCGATAAAGGACTTTAATAATTTCTACTCTCTGCTGAATTCCCACAGAAATATTTTCGATTTTTGCTTTGGAGTCGATTTTAAAACCCATACTTTTAGATAATTCTTCAACCCTCTTAGTTGCATCTTCCATATCTATGAAAATATTATTTTTTATGGGTTCCATACCCAGGATAATATTTTCCGTAACAGTTAAAGGCGGCACTAACATAAAATGCTGATGAACCATGCCAATCTTTAAATCGATAGCAACATTCGGATTGGCAATATTAACTTTTTTTCCATCTATAAAGATTTGACCGGAATCAGCCTGATACAGTCCGTACAAGATACTCATCAGAGTAGATTTACCGGCCCCATTTTCGCCTACTAAAGCATGTATCTCTGCCTTGTAGACTTTAAAATTAACTTTATCGTTAGCCACTACAAGGGGGAATCGTTTGGTGATATTTTTCATCTCTAAAGCAATTTCAGGCAATGGATAAATCCTCCTTCGGTAATTTACACTTAATTTTAATATATTGGAGGCATTCATTATTACCTGAATACCTCCAATATATATGTATAAATAAGCTATTTAGTTATTCGGTAGGAACAACAATTTCTCCGCTTATAATTTTAGCCTTTGCTTCTTCAACCTTAGCTATTATTTCTGCAGATACCAGATCTTTATTGTATTTATCGATAGCATAACCAACTCCGGAATATGTTGTATCTCCAACGGTAACGGTTCTATCTAACCCAAATACTTCGATACCGCCTTTGAAAGTTCCTTCAACCGCTGCTTTTATGGCAAGATATATTGAAACGTCAACTTGCTTTAACATACTGGTTAAACCAAAACTTTCTCCGGTTTCCGCGATATATCCCATATAGTTTTGATTGGAGTCTACTCCGATTACAAATCTTTTTCTTTCTTTGGCTGCTTCAAATACACCGGCACCGGTCAAACCAGATGCATGATAAACTACCCATGCTCCGTTATCGTATTGTGACAAAGCTAACTCTTTCCCTTTTACCGGGTCAGCAAAAGCGATGGGAGTATCGCCGGCATAAGCAGAAAGAATTTTACATTCCGGGAATACATATTGAACCCCGGCTATATAACCTGCTTCAAATCCATTAATAAGCGGTATATTCATACCGCCTACAAATCCGACTGTATCCTTTCCGTCTTCCAGTGCTTTCAAACCCGCAATCATGCCTACCAGATAAGAGCCATGAGGTTCCGGAAACAAGAGAGACATTACATTGGGCTTATCCGGGATAAATCCATCGACAATAGCGAAATTAGTATCAGGAAACTCAACAGCTACAGTAGATATGGCATCGGTAAATAAAAATCCTACTCCGATTATTACATCATAGCCTATCATTGCTAAGTTTCTGAGATTTACTTCTCTATCTGCATCTACTCCTGGCTCTAATTCGATACGCTTAATTCCAAAATCAGCTGCTGCCCATGCTAAACCCCGGGATGCTGAATCATTAAATGATTTATCACCTTTTCCGCCAATATCAAACACCAATCCAACTTTAAGTGGTTCTGCAGAAAAAACTGTAGAAGAAAAACATAAACTTAAGATTATTACTAAAGCGGTTACTACTAATAGATTCTTTTTCATTTCTGAAATCTCCTTTCATTTTTAAAAATACTTAAAATCACAAATTTACTTTTATGCAGACAGAAAAATAATTCATCTATCACCCCCTTAAAAATAGATTTCTACCATAAGTATCAAGATAGTTAGTTATTTTATGTTCCTTAATATATTAATACGACACCGATTATCTTTTTCCTGCTTAAAAATGAAAAAATAATAAATATTTTTTCATAAA
>JBAUBA010000057.1:0-2221 GCA_049676265.1 Atribacterota bacterium | reverse complement strand
AAAATGCTGAAAAATATGGTGGAACAGTAACAATAACAAATAATATGGAAGAGGCGTATAGAGATGCAGATGTAGTTATACCTAAAAATTGGGGAAGTTGGGTAACTAATCAAGGAAATGAAGTGGTTGATGATTTACTTGAGTCATACAAAACTTGGAAATGTACAGAGGAAATAATGAAACTTGCCAACAAAGATGCAATGTATATGCATGCACTCCCGGCGGACAGAGGAAATGAAGTAGAAAATTCAGTTATTGATGGTCCTCATTCAATTGTTTATGATGAAGCAGAAAATAGATTACATACGGCAAAAGCGGTTATGACACTCACCATGGGTGGTAAATAAAAGGTAGAAAGTTTTGTTGATATTGTATTTACTGAGAATAATTAATCCAAGATAAATAAAATTATACTGTAAAAGATCAATATGGAATATTTTATAAAACAGTTGAATATGCTAAAAAGGAATTATTAGTATTAAACTACTAGCTAACCAGAAAACCTGTTAACTAATTTATCTTGCATTTTATATTTGAAACTAACGACTATTCACTATTCACTAACGACTAATATAATAGGAGAGAAAAAATGACAGAATTATATAAAAAACATTTAATTACTACCCAGGATTGGGAAAAAGAAGGGCTTGATGAAATACTCACGGTTGCCAAAGATATGAAAAAACACCGCTATGAAAAGCCTTATACCGAGATTCTTGAAGATAAAACTTTTCTGATGTTCTTCTACAACCCTTCAGTCAGAACCAGGCAGTCATTCGAAGGGGCTGCTACCGAATTAGGAGGACATGCCCAGTTCCTTGAACCTAAATCTATGAGATTAAAAGAGAAGGGGAAAGCAGGAGAAACAGTGGAGGATGCCGCAAAAGTGATGAGCAGATATGCTGTAGGGTTAGGTATTAGAATACTGGAAGATGCGATTGAAGAATATGGACAGGGAGAAGAACTGCTTAGAGAATATGCTAAATATTCATCCATCCCTATTGTTTCTATGGCTCACGATAAATATCATCCCTGTCAAGGACTGGCGGATTTGATGGGACTTCAGGAACATATAGGTGAAGTAAAAGGTAAAAAAATAACTATGATGTGGGGTTATTCTTCAATGGTGCGTTCCTGGAGTTCTGTGCAGGAAGATATCTTGCTTCTTCCCAGGTATGGTATGGACTTTACCCTGGCTTATCCCGAGGGGTTTGACCTTGACCCGGAAGTAATTGTCCAGGCTAAAAGGAATGCTGAAGCCACGGGAGCAAAATTTGAAATTACCCATAATAGGTTTGAAGCGGTAAAAGGAGCACAGGTTGTATATGCCCGGCAATGGATGAGTCCAAAAAGATACAGCATGGGAAAAGATGAGGATAAGAAAATGGCTATAAAATATCAGGATTGGAGATTTACTAAAGAACTTGATTTATTTACCGATAACGCTTATTATATTCATCCTATGCCTGTAGACCGGGGAAACGAAGTAGATGATGAAGTAGCCAGCGGTCCACGCTCCATTATTTACGATATAGCCGAAAATAGATTGCACGTTCAAAAGGCCATTATGGCATTGACTATGGCAAAAGGATGGAGATAGAATGACAAAATTAGCAGTATTAGCTATCGGAGGAAACTCCCTCATTAAAGATAAGCAGCATGAAAGCGTAGAAGATCAATATGATGCAGTATGTGAAACAGCCAAACATATTGCCGGAATGATTGAGCAAGGTTATGATGTGGTGGTTACTCATGGGAACGGTCCTCAGGTAGGGTTTATTTTAAGACGTTCGGAAATTGCGCATGAAGCAGGAGGGATGCATACAGTACCTTTGGTTAATTGCGGGGCAGACACCCAGGGTGCTATCGGGTATCAAATTCAGCAGGCACTCTATAACGAATTTAAAAAAAGAGGTATTAATAAGAATACAGCTACAGTAGTGACTCAGGTAGTGGTAGATAAAAAAGACCCTGCATTCCAAAACCCAGCAAAACCAATAGGGACATTTTATACCAAAGAACGGGCAGAAGAACTGCAAAAAGAACACCCTGACTGGGTTATTATTGATGATGTAGGAAGAGGATACAGAAGAATCGTACCTTCTCCTATGCCGGTTGAAATTGTGGAAGAAGAAGCTATTGGGCTGCTGGTAAGAAACGGCTTTAGCGTAGTCGGTGTTGGTGGAGGCGGGATTCCCGTACTTCGCAATGATGAAGGAAA
>JBAUBA010000056.1:0-6996 GCA_049676265.1 Atribacterota bacterium | reverse complement strand
GAAATTAGCGGGGTAAAAGCACCTTCATTTAAAATACCTCATCAAGTGGCAAGGACAGCTGGATTTTTTAATGTATTATATTGCAATTTGATGAAAATTAAACCTCTTTTTACTCCTTTTTCAATTGATGTTTTAGCCAGCAATTCCTTGGTTTCCTGTCAGAAAGCGCAAGATGAGTTTGGCTATTCGCCCCGCTCTATTTATGAATCAATAAAAGACACTGTCCGGTGGTTCAGGAAAGAGGGAATTATCTAAGGGGGAAAACTGACTAAAAAATTATTCCGGGTATATTATGGCAGCCTATGTTATGTCAAAGATACAGTCCGTCTGGCGATAATTCAATTAGCAATTTATTTAATTTAATTATTGTAAATTATCATTTTATGTGATAGAAGTAATCATAATATGTTAAAATAAGTTATAAACAGTTAAAATATATTATAATAAATAAAATGCCGCAAGAATTGTTCCATTTAAAATATACCGGTAACCGGCAATCTGTCTTACATGAAATATCAGGAAACATAATCAGGAGGTAAGGGATGAGGAATTCGAATATACTCATTATTTTTTTGATCTTGGTTATTACATTTATAACTTCAGTCAGCACGATCAGTTTTAGTCAGGATAAATCAATAGAAGAACTGTACTTTCAGGGCGTTGATTTGTTGGAAAACAAAAAACAATACGAAGAAGCGCTTACTTATTTCCAACAGATTATCGAATTAGACCCGGGTCATGCAGAAGCTTATTTTCAAATCGGAAGAATATTTAGAAATATTAATCAATTCGAAAAAGCCGTAACCTACTATCGGAATGCCATCAATTTGAAACCCGATTATAGTTCAGCTTATTACGAATTAGGGCTTTCTTATCTGGAGCTTCAAAAAAAGAAAGAAGCATTGGAAGCTTTTAAACAGGCCGTTCGCAGTAAGCCGGATTTTGCCAGCGCCCATTATGGTTTGGGATTGGCATACAATGAACTAGAAAGATACAATGAGTCTATTGCCGCTTTTGAGCAAGCTTTGCTACTTGCTCCCAATGATGCTCAAATTCATTATGGTTTGGGAATTACCTATGAAGAAATCGGGGAATACCAGAAATCAATTGATTTTTTTAAAAAAGCTGTTCAACTCAAACCGGATTACGGTAAGGCATTTTATCATTTAGGAATGAATTACCAAACGCTTGAAAATTATTCTGAAGCTGTTGAAAACCTGGAGAAGGCTGCAAATTTCCTACCAGATTCTGCTGATGAAGTTTATTACACTATAGGCATGCTTTACCGAAAAATGGAAAATTACGAGGACGCCGCCATCGAAAGCTTTGTAAAAGCAACCCAAAATAATCCCCAACATGCCGATGCTTTTTTCTATTTAGGATGGCTTTATAATAAAAAAGGAAATTATGAGAAAACTGTAGAAGCTTATAAGGAAGTTATTCGAATTAATCCGGATTACAGTTATATTTATTATAATTTAGGCTGGGCCTATGGAGAGCTGGAAAAATATCAGGAAACCGTTGATGCTTTTAATGAGGCGGTTAAACAAAATCCGGAAGATGCAGATTTTCATTATGGCCTGGGATGGGCGTACAGCCAATTAAAAGATTACGAAAAAGCTATTGAAGCCTTTAAACAGGTTATACGCATTCAACCGGATTATACTTTTGCCCACTATAGCCTGGGAATGATTTATCTGGTTCAGGGGGATAAAAATGCTGCCCTGGACGAATATAAAATTCTCAAGGATTTAGACCAGGATACAGCAGATAAATTATTTGATATGATTTATAAATAACAAAGGAGACGCTCCTTTAATATTTTATGAAAAAGTAGCTTATCCCCTTTTTATTGCTCTATAATAAATACCTTAAGTAGAGATAAACAGAAGACAGAACAATAGTTATCAGCATTATCGGAAGGCCGATTCTAAAAAAATCTTTGAAGGTTATTATTCTGCCCTGTCTTTTTAAAATATTTACTCCTACTAAATTAGCAGCTGCCGCTATAAAAGTTCCATTTCCTCCCAGACAGGCACCCAGGGATAATGCCCACCAGACCGGGTTAAGGTTAAAGGCAGTTGATGCTCCGATATTATGAATTACCGGAACCATAGAGATGGTATAGGAAATATTATTAATAAAAGAACAGGTGATTCCCGAAACCCACAAAACTGCCAGAGTAGTAAGGGTAAGATTTCCTTTAGTTAGAGTGATGATTTTATTGCTCAGCCATTGAATAATTCCCACTTTCTCCACTCCTGCTATTACCACGAAGAGCCCGATAAAAAAGAAGAGAGTAGACCACTCTACTTCCAAGAAAGTTTCCGCCGGGTCTATGTTGCTGACTAAAAGTAAGAGAGTTGCTCCTGCTAAAGCCACAGTAGCTGCTTCTAAACCTAGATTATGATGGAAGATAAAGACTGATATAGTTAACAAAAAGACCATTAAAGATTTTTTTAATAATATGGGGTCTTCGATTGCTTTCTTTTCATCGAATTTTTCCACTCTCCCCCAGGCTTCCTTTACATTTTGCGACATTTCCTTTTTATAAAATAGCCTGACAAAGAAGGGTAAAAGAATTAATAAAATCAGGGCGAAAGGTGCGAGATTTATAATAAAATCCATAAAAGATAGATGGGCTGCACTTCCGATTATTATGTTAGGAGGGTCACCGATTAGGGTTGCTGTTCCGCCTATGTTGGAAGCAAATATTTCAGATAGCACTAGAGGCACAGGAGATATTTCTAAGTTTTCACAGATAGCTAAAGTTATGGGAACAATTAATATTATAGTAGTGACATTATCCAGGATGGATGATAGGACACCGGTAATAATACTAAGAAGAAATAAGAGGTAAAAGATATTTCCACGAGCAAGCTTGGATATTTTAATTGCCAGATATTGGAATAGCCCGGTCCTTTTAATTATCGAGACCATAACCATCATGCCGGTCAGTAGACCGATGGTATTAAAATCTACGGCCAGGAAAGCCTCATGTTGAGTTAGTATCTTTAACAGTATAAAAAGAAGGGCTCCGCATAAAGCAATAACGGTACGATTAATCTTTTCCAGGCTGACAAATACAAGAGTAGTTATAAATATTATTAAGGCTATAAATGTTTGATTCATTAATTATTCCTTTCCCGATCTAATCTTTTTCCATGGCGTATTTACATAAGCACGAAGGGGTCAATATTCCCACTAATTTCCCCTCTCTTACTACTGGGACTATTCTTAGTTGTTTTCTGAATAATAAATTTGCTGCCTCGGTTCGGCTGGTATCCTCTTCCACCGAATAGACTATGGTGGTCATAAAATCTCTTACCGGCAGATGGGCAATTTTTTTAGCTTGTTGGGAAAACTGGTTGAAATCGGGAATAAAAGATGGATTTTGTAATTCTTTGTAATAACCCGGCAAACTTGCTTTGGTAATGTCACTTTCCGTGATTATTCCGATGACATTCTGTTCATTATCTACTACCGGTAACCCCACCATACGCTGTTGGCTCATAATCTTAACAGCCTCTTTTATCGGAGTATCAGCAGATACTGAAGTTAGGTCTGGTATCATAACTTCTTTTATTTTCAAGGTTATCCCCCCTCTTAATTGGTAATTTTACTTAATTATATTCCTTTTTATGTTTTTATCAAGCCTGAATAGTCGTTAGTCGCTGGTCGTTAGTATTTAGTAAATAAAATACAAAGAATAAATTTAAGATACAAAACGAGATCACTTTGGGCGTTTCACAATGACAGAAAAAAACAGTTGGGTTTGATGAATCAACCTCTTGCAACTGAAAACCCCTTAAGCTAATAACTAAATTGACTGGTCGATAGGAAGACCGGCAGAATGAATAAACTTGTACCTCATAAATTGTATTTAAGACCGACTACTATTCACTATTCACTAACGACTAATAACAAAGTGTTTTAATAAAAAAACAAAATCTTTATTTATTTTTGATAAAAAAAGAGGATTTTCAAAAAATTTGTAGAATTAATTATATATAAAGAAAATACACAATGAATTTAAACTTGAAAAAAGGAGGGGCAAAAAAGTGAAAGCTTTGTTGTTTGGTGAAATTCTCTGGGACATTATAGATAGTAAACCTTATATTGGTGGCGCCCCCTTTAACCTTGCTGCTCATCTGACAAAAATGGGACTTAAATCAACACTTATTTCTTCTGTGGGCAAAGATGTCCTGGGCAGAAAAGCTCTAAAGGAAGTAGAAAAAAGGAGTATTGATTCTACTTTTATCCGAATCCATCCCCATTTACCCACCGGGATTGTGGAAGTAAGTCTGGATGAAAATGGTCATCCTACTTATCTAATAAAAGAAAATGTTGCCTGGGATAATATTATTTTAGATCAAGATTTAGCTGATAGTTCAGCCAAAAATAAATGGGAGGTATTTTGTTTTGGGACTCTCGCTCAACGGACCAAAGAAAACCGGGAAGTGCTCAGCCAAATCATCTCTCAAGTACACACTCGTCAGGTATTTTACGATTTAAATTTGAGACAAAATTATTATGAAAAGGAATGGATTGAAAAATCCTTATGCCAGAGCTCAATAGTAAAACTGAATGATAGAGAGGCTCTTGTTGTTTCTGAGCTCCTCTTCGGACAAACATTAAAACAAGAAAAACTTGCTGAGCTTATTTGCCGGGAATACGACCTTTCTATTGTCTGCATTACTCATGGAAAGAATGGCTCATCTGTTTACCGTAATGGCAAGTTAGAAAAGCTAGCAGGTATAAATGGACCGGTAGCTGATACCGTAGGAGGAGGGGATAGCTATAGTGCAGGTTTTTTGTTTTCTTATTTATACGGAAGCAGTATATATGAGGCGGCGGAGTTTGCGGAAATAGTAGGTAATTTTGTGGTTTCCCAATCCGGGGCAGTGCCTGAATATCCCAGATGGCTGGAAAAAGAAATAGAAAATTTAAAAAGGAGGATAAAGCTATGAAATTAGAAAGTCTTGAATTCGAAAACAATGGATTTATTCCGGAAAAATTTACTTGTGACGGTGAAGATATTAACCCCGGTCTAATTATTGAGGATGTGCCGGAAGAAACCAAGAGGTTGGCTTTGATTATGGATGATCCTGATGCACCGATGGGGACCTGGATACATTGGGTGGTATTTAATATCCACGTTACCGATGTTATAGAGGAAAATACTGTACCAGGCACTCAAGGGATTAACGATTTTAGGAAATTAGAATATGGAGGACCCTGCCCGCCTTCAGGGACTCACCGTTATTTCTTTAAATTATATGCCCTTGATGAAAAACTCCATAACATAGAGGAGGGTTGCAAGAAGAAGGAATTGGAAGAAGCCATGGAGGGACATATTTTAGCTACGGCAGAATTAATTGGCCTATACCAAAGAGCGAAAAATAAAGAGTAAAGGGAGTTAAAGATGAATAAAACAATAAAAATTATAATATTTCTGGGGTTGCTTTTGTTTATTGGTGTCAATGTATATGCCGCTGAAATTGAAGTGAAATCAGAGATTAGTGAGATTTGCGTCTATACTGATTCTGCTTTGATAAATAGGGTTACCCATCTTGAACTTGATAAGGGAACTTATACAGCGATTTTCTCAAATATCATTCCCGAGGTTGACGAGAATTCTTTGAGGGTTTCTGCAGAGGGAACGGCGGTAATCAGGCTTTTTGGAGCACAGGTTAAAAGAGAGTATTTAGAAGAAGTACCTTCAGAAAGAATAAAACAGCTAAGAGAGGAAATCCAGAGATTGGAAGATGAGATAACCAGAATGCAAAATCTCAAAACCATACTTTCGGAGAAGAAGAAATTTCTAAACTCAATAACTCTATTTTCCAACACACAAATTCCTCAAGATTTGATTACCAGTATGCCGCAAATAAGCGATTTAGAAAATATTCTTAGTTTTTTAGATACAGAGTTAAAAGATATCTACACCCAGGCCTTAGATTGTGAACTTGAGATTAGAGATTTGAATAATAAACTTGAAACTTTAAAAAGAGAATTGTCCCAGGTATCCGGGGTACAGAGGAAACTAAAAAGATCAATTATGGTGGAGCTGGAAGTTTTAAAAGAGGGGACCACAGATTTGAAAGTTTCTTATCTGGTAGGAGGTGCTTCCTGGAATCCTATATATGATGCCCGGGCAAATTTTGAAAAATCCGAGGTCGAATTAGTTTCTTATGGAGTAATTAAACAAGTTACCGGTGTGGATTGGTTAGAGGTAGACTGTTCTTTATCAACAGCTAAGCCAAGAATCGGAGGAAGTATGCCTTATGTAGCTTCCTGGTTTTTGAGACCATATCAGCGCGAAGTTTTATCAGATAAAGTATCAGCACCATTAGCAACTGCTTATCAAACTGAAGCATTTAAAAAAGAAGCGGGAGCTTTAGAAGAAGGAGTAGAATCAGAGATGAAATATGCTACTGCCGAAGAAAAAGGTATTGCTATAATCTATAATCTACCTTCTAAAGTAAGTGTGAAATCTGATAAATCGGAACATAAATTTCCCGTTTCTTCGCAAATTTTATCAGCCGAGTTTGAGTATTCGAGCTACCCCCGGGTTAGTCCATTTGCTTATCTTGGCTCCCGTGTTACCAACAGCAAAGGCCTTCAATTACTTGCTGGCCGGGTAAATATATTCCTGGAAGGAGATTTTGTGGGATTTTCCGGCATTGGTAATATTGCGCCCAGTGAGGAGTTTGACCTGTATTTAGGCATCGACGAGAATGTTAAGGTAAAAAGAGAAATTTTAGAAAAGAAAGTTGATGAAACCCTGATTGCCGGAATCCCCTCACGAACTAAGAAAACAACTTTTAAATATAAACTTACCGTAGAGAATTATAAGTCTAAAAAGATTAAAGTGAAACTATTTGAAGCTATACCAATTTCCGAAGATGACCGCATTAAAATTAAGATAGATGAGATAAGTCTCGAACCAGGAGTAGAAGACTGGGAGGATCGGAAGGGAATTTGGTTATGGGA
>JBAUBA010000055.1:0-1941 GCA_049676265.1 Atribacterota bacterium | reverse complement strand
TATGTTTATAAATAGATTAATATAATTTCTAGGTTAAGTGCAATTAAAATAAATCATTTCATTTTAAACTTTTTATATTTAATGCTGGGGTTCTCACATCATTTCTGTCATCATTTACATTTTCAAGATAAAAGTAAAATATGATGATTTATATGTTAATTCGACTATCTAAATAAAATATCCTTCTTTTTTGGAAAAAATACAAAATATTAATTTAAAATAATTTGATGCTAAATATGAAAATTATTCCTCCTGTGTGTTGGACTTCATGCATGCTATATTTTCATTAAATACTCATTTACTTGCCAAATGGGTCGAAAAGATTTAAAATTAAATAAACAGTTTATCCAATACCTCACTAATTATAATTAAGTTAAGGAGGTTTCAAGTGAAAAAAATCTTCATTATCCTCATTATTTTAATCATCGCTCTAGGTGCCTTTTATTTCTACCAACGCTCCACCTCAAAAGAAGTGAATTTTACCAAGGTTGAGGAGGCGAATTATTTTGAAAAAATACTAACTAGCGGAACGATACTTCTGGAAGGCTTAACTGAATTGAAGACTGAGGTGTCGGGCAAAATTGTCGGTGTTTATGTTGATGAAGGTGATACATTTAAAAAAGGACAGGCTTTACTAAAATTCGACAACACGGATGTTAATCTGGATCTAAAACAGGCGGAAGCCAGCTATACTTTGGCTCAATCAAGATATGATGAAATTGTCAACACCACCTGCCCCACTTCTCGGGAACAATATCGTCAGGCCACACTGTCAGAAGACGAACTTCAAAAAAAGGCAGAGAAGTATCAGACACTTTACGACCAAAAAGCCATTTCCCTGGAAAAATTGGAAGAAGTAAAACATCAATTGGAACTTCAGCAATCCAATACCCTGATTCAAAAGAATTTTATGGAATCATGTGCAGAAGGAGGGGCAAAAAGAGAAACCGCTCTGGCAGAGATGAAAGCAGCGCAAGCCCGGATTGATTTACTCAAAAATAATTTAAAAAAACATACCATTCTTTCTCCCCTGGATGGAATTATCCTTCAGAAATACAAGTCCCCAGGAGAATATGCCATGATTGGAGAAGGCCTTTTTACTATCGCCAAACAAGACAGCAAATATGTGGAAATTGAACTGGATGAACGAAACCTTCCCCGAATTAGCCTGAATCAAACCGTTTCGATATCCACCGAATTTGCCCCGGAAAATAAAATACAGGGCTATATTGATTATATTGCATATTCGGTTGACCCGAATAAAGGAACGGTCAAGATTAATGTAAAATTAATTGAAGATGAAGATTTTTTAATCGAATATTTGACAGTTCGATGTGAAATTATCTCCAAAGAATATCCCAATTCTCTGGTTATTCCCCAAATGTTTGTATTCCAGGAAAATGATGATTATTTTGTTTTTTATTACCGGGACGGTTTGGTTCAGAAAAAAAAGATTAAGATTGATAATCCTAATGCACAGGAAATCAGAATCATAGAAGGAATTCTTGCAAATGAAATTATTTTAGAACCGGAAGGATTAAAAACAGGGATGAAAGTAATATTGGCGGAATAAGGTGATGGAATAATGTTATTTTCTTTACGCGTTGCCTTAAGATTTTTAATTGACGGGAAAAACCAATCATTGTTTATTGTTATTGGTATTGCGGTTGGTGTGTCTGTCATTATTTTTATAGGCGCTATTATTACCAGTTTGCAGTTTAACCTCATCGAACAGACATTGGGAAACAGTGCTCATATCACCATTAGCGAAAGCGGTGATGTCTTTAAGGATATTAAAGAAACTTCCCGCTTTGGTATTATTGAAAATCAATTGGAAGAATCTGCTGATTTTCAGGATTGGCGTCCAATTTTGGATTATCTGGTACGAAAAAATCAATTCACCGCAATTTCTCCGGTTCTGGATGGGAATGGATTTTTAGT
>JBAUBA010000054.1:0-2469 GCA_049676265.1 Atribacterota bacterium | reverse complement strand
AATTATAAATATATCAGCTCTTATTTTTCTAAAAATCGTTTACACCCAATCTTGAGAATTTGGCGTCCTCATTTAGCTATTGATTATGCTGCTCCTACCGGAACCCCTGTTTCAACTATCGGGGACGGCACGGTTATTTTTGTTGGTTGGAATGATGGTTACGGAAATTATATTCAAATCCGCCATCCCAATAATTACATAACCGGTTACGGTCATCTTTCCCGTTTTGCCAAAGCTTTAAAAAAAGGTCAGAAGGTGAAACAAGGTGAAATAATAGGTTATGTGGGAGCTACTGGTTTGGCAACAGGTCCGCATTTAGATTTTTCTATTAGTGAAAACGGAAAGAGGGTAGATTTTTTAAAGCTTAAACTGCCGGCAGCTTCTTCAGTTGATCCACGGTATAGTACTCAATTTAACGAAGTAAAGGATAAATTACTTAGTGATTTAAAAAACGGTTTCCCCCCCCCATCATAAATCTTCCCTGACCTTGTTGCCAGGGTCTGATTTCCATTGCTTCAAAATTATTATCCTTTATTGCTTTACCAATAAGTTTTATTTTTAAACCGGTGGCAGGAGTTATTTTACCTTTCCAGATAGCTTTGCTGGCCTCGATTTTCCAACGGTTATTTTCTAAATCCTTAATAATAAAATTGTTTTCAGGAAGTTCTATTTCTATAATGGTCCCCGCTAAAAGCCCTCTTTTAGGCTGCATCCATTGCTTTTCACAGGTATAAACCAATCTGTTATAGTAGGGAATTTTTTCCGAAAAGACATTTTCTAATCTTTCACTAAAGCCGTTAAAATAAAGGCCGGTTCCCAAAGTAACACTAATTATCAAGCTGATTAAGAGGATTGATATAAACTTAAATCGATAACCCCTTTTAGTATGGATAAAGTTATAGTAGGCTATCCCAATAAATAGGATTAAAAATATTAACCAGAGGTAAGGCAAGCTTACAAAAACAGTTTTTAAAAAACTTTCCCCTAGATAATGATAGATATCCCAATCAAGTTGTTTGGTGATAAATAGAACCATACTAAAGGCGAAACTACCCAAAATTATCGAAATTCCAAATATCAACCAGATAAAATAATTCTTAGTTATAAAATACCAGCGGGGTTTTGGTTTAATATTATTATCTTTTATTTTTTTAAGAACTTCATTGCTTATATTTTTCATAATTTTTAAAGTTTAATATCCTCCTTTTCCAATTCCTGTTTAAGAGATTTTTTAGCCCGGTTTATCAGAGTAGCTATAGTGCCCATCGGTTTATGTAGAATGTCGCTTATCTCTTGATAATCTTTTCCTTCCACAAACTTTAGGATTAATACATCTTTGTATTTTAAAGGCAATTGGTTAATTTTTTTTAAAATATGTTTATAGGCTAATTTTTGAAGGCTTGCATCTTCTACGTCTAAAGTAGATTTCAATATGTTATCTAAATCTTTATCTTCCCAGGAAACTGTTTGGGGACGCACTTTTTTCTTTCTAAAAACACTAATAGTAGTATTGTGAGCAATGCTGTATATCCAGTTAGAAAATTTAAAATTTAAATCAAAATCATTTAAGTTTTGGTAAGCTTTGACAAATACTTCCTGCAAAATATCTTCCGCATCTTCCCTATTTATATTAGATATTTTTAAAATATAATTAAGAAGCTTGGCCTCATAACGTTTCATCAGACATAGATAGTAATCTTGATTTTTCAAAGTCAGAACTATTATTTGTTCGTCGGTTTTATTAATACACTCTGAACCTGTAATCATAATTTTTAATTCTTTCTACTTTTTAAGACTCGCAAACATTGTTTTTCTTTTTCTTTTTGAATATTGACAGATAATATTTTAAATGCCAGAGAGCATGAAATATACCCAATAGGGTCATAACAATAGAAAATTCCACATGCCAGAATAAAAAGTTAAAATTAATAGCTCTAAACCAATCATAATCCCTAATAAATACCAGAACCATTCCCGTTCCCGCTGAACCGATAAAGCTGATTAACAAGAAAACATTCCAAAATTTCTTTTCTTTAGACGAACTTATCTCTAATTTTTGAGCCAGGAATTTACCGCCAAAATATATTAGCAGAGAAATCAAAAAGATTTCTAAAAAATTATAATCAGGCAGTGATTTCCTCTCAGGAGAGTGAGAGTCAGAGACTGTTTTTTGAGTAGAAGCTGCTTGGGCAACAAAGAATCCTCCCGCAGTTTTCTCCCTTATTTCTTCAAAATAACCAATATCATCTTTAATATTTTCATTTATATTATTGTCGCTTAAGGCAATATCTGTATTACGATCTTCTGGGGCTGGTTGAGAAAGGTCGCAAATACCATCACCATCAGTATCAATATATCTTTTGCATTCTCCCGGATAAGGGTCATCCTTTAAACCAAAAGGACAGTTATCCCAGGCGTAGATAGATATTGAACTAAAAGCTACTAAAATAAAGATTAGCGTAAGCAGCG